>JAZRBK010000111.1:0-1890 GCA_045635025.1 Candidatus Scatosoma sp. | reverse complement strand
AAATTCGTTTTGTCATTTTCTTGTAAATCGGTCTTGTACTGCTACATAGCTGAATAAAAAAGCTCCCGACGGCTGTCGGGAGTTTTTTGTTTTATTTTGAAGGTACAATTTCTATCACTCAAAAGAATGTCTTTAACGAATTAACTCGACAGGCTTCTTTTTAGAAATTTTTATAATCGGCAAAACGGCAGAAGCCACCGCCGTCAAGAGGCTCAAGCCTAACATAATAAGCACTTGCCGCCACTCAAAAATCGCAAAAGCAACGGGAATATTCATTGTCCCCATAATATAGGAATTAACAAATACGCAACCCAACACGCACAGCAGGTTCGCAAAAAGCCCATTTATCAAGCCTATCAGTAAGCTTTCAAACAAAAAGGTCAGTAAAATATCCTTCCCGCCTGCGCCAAGCGCCCTTAAAACACCAACGCTGCGACGCTTACTTGCAATACTTGTACTGATATAGTTGTAGAGCATAAAAACGGAAAACGCTGCAAGCGCCAACGACACGTACAAGAATAAATCCGCTGCTTGACGAATGATAGGCTCGTTTTCTTGGATTATCGTCAACACCTCATTTTGATACCAAGTAAACGAAATCCCTGTTTCGCTTATCATATATTGCACGATTTTATCCGCGCCGCTACGCAAGCTTTGCTGTGAAAAAAGCACTTTCGCATAATCCCCTTGCTCGGGATAAATCGACAATGCGCGCATCAAAGAAGGATTTATCATTAGCTTGAACTCCAACGCAGACGAAACGTTATTGCCGTCCACGCCGAAATAGAACCCAACGATTTTGACCTGCATAGAGAAAGCTTCGTCCGCTTTGGATGTGATTGTAGCCATACAGGGGTCAACCGACTCTTTCCCCAAAATTTGCAATGCCCTGCTGAACTCTGCGCGAACGTTGTCCATACTGCCGTTTTCAAGCTTACGGAAAATCGAACGCACGCTTTGCCTATCCGCCTCGCTATACAGCGTGGCAATTTCTCTTGTGAACACAGCATCGAGATTTAGACAGTTTACCAAAACTTCATCGTCTGAAAGCGTAATTTTTCCGTCCGCGGAATAGTCACCGCTGAATAGAAGCACGTTCTTCTCATCGAAATACTCGCTATTGTATACGTAGTCGGTCAGTGATTTTTTCGCGGTAGAGTTCCCCACCGAAAACATTCGATCCGTATCGCCTGCGTAAAAAATATCAGCCGAATTCGTCTTTTGGTTTATGGCGTTTCGAAATCCTCTTGCTACAAACAGGCACTTCTGCGCACCTGAGTTGATGAATACGTTATAATCATCAAACAATGCATTCAATTCATCGTTGCGAGGGGCGGAATATTTTATCGGATCGTATTTATCGGGAATTTCTCCACAGTCAATAATCCCAACAATTGTGTATTTCTTGTCCGCAACGGAAATGGTATGCCCAAGCAAGCTCTCTGCGTTCTCAACATACTCGCCACCAATCTGTCTTCCGTTCAAATAATAGACGATAGAATCGGCAAGATAGGTAGAAATTGCAACGTTATACAAGGATTCCTCGGTCACCCTGCCATCATCGTCACGCTGAAGGTATGGATACGTACCTGCCACCAACGAATAGCCGAAGTTCTTAAACGTACCGTCCGCATTTATTTCCCTCAAATCGTCAAACTCAATAAAACCGTTAATGGAATTGGTGTAGTAGCGTTTGCCGACGAGTAGCCCCGTTTCGGTGAGCTCCCCAATTGTCTGGGTGTGGGACAATCGCCCCGTAAGATTATCGCGGAAGTCGAATATTCCCTTTACAGTCCCCCCTGTTTCCTGTGTCAAATTCTCTATCGCAGCATCGGAAAGCTTGAGGTTGTATTTTTCTTCATAGCCGTCTTGCCCTATATAGTCCACAGT
>JAZRBK010000110.1:0-2564 GCA_045635025.1 Candidatus Scatosoma sp. | reverse complement strand
ATCGCGTTACCGCTTGCCGCGTTGTATTCGTCGAACGTCTTTACGTCGGGTTCTTTTATGTATTCAAGCGGCTGCGCACCTTTCATCTTCGCGGCGATGAACGGACCTTCTAAGTGGATACCGACAACGCGCGCGCCCTCCTTGCTATCTGCCTCACGGTAAGCCTTTACCGCTTCCATCGCTTTGAGGATATTTTCTTTGCTTTGCGTCATCGTCGTAACGAGAAACGAAGTCGTACCCTCCGCAGCAATCGTCTTGGCGATATTCGCAATATCTTCTACCGTTCCGTCCATACCGTCGGAACCGCCTGCCCCGTGGATATGTTGGTCGATGAACCCCGGTAAAACGATAGCGTTTTCCGGCAAGGAAATTACTTCCGCGCTCTTATCGGCGCAACGGGAGATTTTTTCAATTTTTTCCCCGAAGCAAACGTTGCATTTTTTCAGTCCTTCGCCCTCTACGTATACCGTAGCACTTTTGAAGCATTTCATAGATTTCACTCCTTGTTCTCTCTTTTGAGTCCCGTATTTTTACCGTAAATTAGTCGAGATTTGCAGGCAGGGAAGCCGCGGCGATACTTTGCCCTACGCGACGGCTATGCTCGTCGGGAAGCCCGATATCAAGCGTAGCAAACTCGGGATATTCTTCCGCCAAAACCTTTTTGCAGGTAGCCAAAATTACGTCGCCGCCTTTACCGCCCATAACTCTGCCGAGAAGCAACATATGCTTAATATCGTAGAACTTCGCATAGAACGGAATAGTATGCGCCAAATATACACCGATGTCTTCGTAGATTTGATATGCAAGCTCGTCGCCCTTTTCCATCATAGCTTGTACTTCTTTGAGCTTTTGTGCAGGAGTAAGTCCGTCCGCAAACGTATGCCCGCCCGCTTCCGCAAGTTTAATAACCGCATCTTGGGAGAAATATTTACAACCTACGCCAAAGTCGCCGCTCCATTCGTCTTGCATAGCGCCCTCGTTGAAGTCAACGGGTGCAAACGCAAGCTCGGAAAGCCAACCGTTAATACCGCCCTGCGTATTGATATAGCCAACCGCCTCACTCGTACCCATCGCGATACCGAGCACGCCGTTATCGTTCAGGTCAATCGCCCCCGCGAGCGGGGTTACGTCGCCGTCATTCGCAACTTCAAGGGGAATCTCTTTGCCGAGTTCTTTCTCCATATCTTTCGCTACGTTGATATACATATTCTTTACGTAATCGCCGTATTTTTTCTTGTCTACTTTAATGAAAAGCGAAGCCGTCAAAATCTTATTATCCACGTAAATACCCGCAGAGGAAACGCCGATAGCATCTACCGTCGGCATCTTAGAAGCCGCCGTTTTCATCGCCGTCAAGATTTCGTTATAATGATAGGTAGGGTCTTCGGTCGTCTTGGGATTCCAAACGACTTCTTCGCTGTATACGACTTCGCCGTCGATAACCGCGCTCACCTTTCTATCCGAACCGCCCGCATCAAAGCCGATACGGCAACCTTTCAAATACCCACCCACGCGAACGGAATTGCTCTTAGGAGCAGGGATTTGGTCGTTTTCCAACCATTCCACTTCGAAAGGCTTTTCATAAACGCCGCTCATAAGCTCAACGTCAAATGCACGAGCGCCTTCCATCGTGTACGCATTTTTTAAGTATTCATAAATAGATTTGCTTCCCGCTACGGAGATTTTGAAACCGCCGACAACCCAAAGAATCGTCTTAGCCAAACGTTCTGCAATACGGAAATTAAGCGCATCGTTTACCCCGTCTTGAAGCGCATCGTAGGAATATACGTAGTTATACCCGCCGTTTCTTTCGGCAACGAGCGTTACTTTCACGGGATTACCGCTCTTTTTCACAAGCGCGTCGAAATCGTTCAACGCCTTAATCATAGGATAAAAGTTCTTGTCTAATACAGGCATTTTCATAATAAAAGTCTCCTTTCGTTTATAGTTATATCACTATACATTGTTATTATAGCACATCTTATTAGTAATTTCAAGGAAAAATCTTTCACATTTTTTTGGGATTCTTTCACACATTTTTTTTGTGAATTATTGGTCAAATATAAGAAAAAACCGCCCATGAAAAATTGAAAAGGCGGTTTACTGATTTTGCTTTTATTTATTTCGCTTTGTATGCAGGTTTATTGTTTTTTAGCATTTTCCAACATATCGTTGACAGAAGCTTGCAAACGAACCAATTCCTCGCTTGCGGCGGCTTCGTCTTTCGCTTTCAAGGAATAGTAGATTTTGAGCTTCGGTTCCGTACCCGACGGTCTTACGCAGACGAACGAACCGCCCGCCAATTCGTAATACACGCAGTTGCATTTGGGAATATCCATTTCTTCTACTGCGCCCGTATTTAAGATGGTACGTTTTGCCGCACTGTAATCGCGAATCGCAACGACGTCGATTCCCCCGAGCGTTTCCACTTTCAAAGATTTCAACCCGTCCACTACGGCGTTCATTTCTTTCATCGCATTCAAACCTGCGTATTGGATGGAAACGTTTTTATCCAAAACGTAGCCGTATTTCGCATAGATTTCTTGCAATCTATCGAATACCGA
>JAZRBK010000109.1:0-3329 GCA_045635025.1 Candidatus Scatosoma sp. | reverse complement strand
ACGCGGTTATTATATCGACGGTTTGAGAGTGCAAATCTATAATAACGGCGTATTCGGGGTCTGCAACGGTGCAACGATTAAGAACGTGGCATTTATAAACGGTGCCGACGGTACGGCTACAGATGCGAAATATTTGTGTTCCGGTACGTTGAAGCTCCTTGAAAACGTGTACATTCAAATGACCACGCAAAATGCAAGGGTAATTACAGGCAGTGTTGAAACGTTTAGAAACATCTTTATTGACGTTCCTGAAGGAAGCACGAGCTTAGTAATTACGGACGGCACACATGATAAGAGTACGGTATACGTAGTTGGTAATACGAACGGTTCTTCGCCTAAGAAATATGCGAATCGTGCGGCTTTGATTGCGGCTGCGGTAGATTTCAATGGCTGGGTAGGTGACTTCTGGGCGTTGGATAGCGATGAATTGCCTATTGCGAAGAGCGTGAAAAGTTTGACCTCGTCCCTTGTAAGCGATAAGAATGAAGACCCTTGGGTTACAGACAGATACTTGTCTTAAGCATTTTGCTGGGTTAGTATGGACAATAGTGGACGATAACTTTTTGCGATAAAAGTTGTATGAATAAAGATTCAATACGTATCTTTGTACGATGAGGTGCGCATGAAAATAAAAAATAAAAGAGGTAAGATGGATGAAGAAAGATTATGAAACACCATTGCTCAATTTGATAAGGATCATGGAGTGTGATATTGTTCGCACATCACCGACCTTTGAGGATAAAAACGAAGATCCTTGGATCACGGACGGCTACATTTTTAAGGAGGATTAACATGAAAAAAAGAAATTTGGTATTATCTTGTGGGCTTATAGGACTTGCGTTTGCTACGTTAGGCGTTGCAAATATAACGAGTGTGCAGTCTGCAAAAGCGGATGGAACATCTTTTGTTATGGTGGACGGTGCGTCTATACGCGTTGCGGCTGATGAACAATACGGTATTCGTTATACCGCAGATCTTGGTGTAACGACGGAAGCAGCGTTGCAATCGACCTACGGAGCCGACGCTACGTTCCATGTAATGATTATTCCTTATTCGTATATTGATACTTACGACTTGGATACCGATTATTATGGCGAATTATACGAAGAGCTTTCTAAAACGCAAGCTAAACCGTATATCGCAACGATGCAAGCTATTCCGTTCGTTGCGACTGCTGAAGATAAAGGATTGACGGTTGGTAATTACTATGTGCGTGGTTCATTGACGAGCTTGCAATACGGCAATCTCAATCGTGACTTCTTTGGTATTGCATATTACCAAACGGATGCTAATACGCGCGTGTATGCGGCTTTTAATGCAGGCGAAAATGTGCGTGACGTGGTAAACGTAGCGTCGAAAGCGCTCAATTCGGGCGATTATGCAGCGGATACGGATACGACAGCGGTGCTGAATGCTTTTGTAAAGCAGGGTATTAACGCTGCGTTGTATCCTAATGACGAAAGCAAGAAAGATGAGTCCGTGGATAGTCTGCTGGATACAATCTCTTTACCTGTAACCGTAGTGGTAAAGAATAAGGCAGAAACGACGCTTACGGTAAATAATTTACCTGCAAATACGGACATTGCCGTTCTTTGGAGTGCAGAGAAAGATCAATCGATTGTAAGCGTAGACGAAAACGGTAAGCTTACGGTAACAGGCTACGGCGAAGCGGATGTTACGGCGACCGTGCTTGGTAAAACGTACACCTGTACGGTAAAGAGCGTTCAGGCAGTTAATGACCTTGGCGACGTAGAAGTATCGGATAAAACGGCATTGACAATCGCAACGGGCGCAATCGAGGGCGAGCTTACTTCCGTTACAGTTGGGGAAACCGCCATTGACCTTGCAAACGTGACCTATGCCGATGGTACGGTAACGATTGCGAAATCGGCTTTGGCAAGCGTATATGGGCAACAGGATGTTGTAATCCAAATTGGCGAATCGACGGTAGTAACTAGTGGGTTGTTCATTACCGATATTGTTACGAGCGCAAGCGAACTTCGCGCAATGCAACCGAAAGCAGAGGCTCTTTCGGGCGGCGGTTACTTTGTGCTTGGCAATGACATTACCGATCTTGGTGTGAAAGACATAACAAACGCTGAAAGTTATAACTATGCAAACTCCTGTGCCGTAGGTAAAACGGAGACGGTTCCGTTCACGGGTACGTTTGACGGACGTGGATATTGCATTGACGGCCTTGGACTTCGTACGTATAGCAATGGCGTATTTGGATTTTTGAACGGAGCAACAATTAAGAACGTAGCGTTTACAAACGCAAGCGATTCCAATACTGGGACTGATTATACAAATGCATTCCTGGGAAGAGCGAAAGGGAGCAATCCTACGTTTGATAATATTTATATCCATATGACGTTACAAAACGGTAATATTATTTTGGGGACGGCAAACTTTGGGAAAATTTTTGTCGAAATTGATGCGGTAGGCGCTAAAGTAAAAACACCTTTTACGGATGGTGCAAACGATAAGAGCGGCGTTGTCGTTATCGGTAAGACGATAGATGCGAATAAGAACGGTGCATTGGCATATGAAAGCTTTGCTAAGCTTGCGCAAGCAAACGTATCGTTTGACGCTTGGGATAACGATTTCTGGGATCTTAAGAATGGCTATCCTTATCCTGCAAATCTCGCATTGCCTACGGCTACGGCAACCATTTCGGGCGTGCCTGCGCAGTCTGACGTAAATGAGACTATCACGGTGGAAACGGAAAGTAGAAATACGGTTGCAATTGACGCAGCTGCATTAGAAAATGGCATTACTATCAATGGTAATGTTATTACAATTCCCGATAATGCGGACCTTCTCGGCACCAGCATTACCGTAACTGTAACAAACGTATACGATCCTACGGTAACCGCTTCGACGACTGTACAGCTTATTTCCGTAAAAGAGATTACAGTGGCAGATCTTGGTGACGTAGACTTGTCGAATACGGCGACGGCAGTAACGATCAATGCAGGCGAAACGATCGAAGGTGAGCTTGCTTCCGCGACAATCGGAGATACGGCAATCGATCTTTCGGGTGTTTCGTACGCAGATGGCGTGATTACGGTTGCCAAATCGGCAATTCTCGCAACGGTTTGGGGACAGAAAGACATCACGATTGTGTTCAACCGTAAGAACGGTGAAACTGTCGTAGGCAATACAACGGTCAAAACGAGCGCATTGATGATCACGGATATTATTACGAACGCAAGCGAGCTTCTCGGTATGGCTGCACAGGCACAGGAGCTTTCTGGTGGCGGTTACTTTGTGCTCGGTAACAACATTACCGATATGTCTACGGGTGGTGATTATAACTTTGCTAACAA
>JAZRBK010000108.1:0-2872 GCA_045635025.1 Candidatus Scatosoma sp. | reverse complement strand
AAGGGGCGTTTTGGTGTGTTCTACGGGAATCGGCGTTTCGATTATCGCCAATAAAGTGCCAGGGGTTCGTTGCGCGCATTGCCACGACGTATATTGTGCGAAATATACCCGCCTGCATAATAACGCGAACGTGATTGCCTTTGGAGAAAAGGTTATCGGCGAGGGAATGATGCAAGAGCTCGTTTATACTTTCCTTACCACCGAGTTCGAGGGGGGCGAGCGCCACACCCGTCGTGTGGGGAAAATTAAAGCTTTGGAAGAAAAATATTGTAAATAATATTTGATAGGTAAATAAAGTTTGTCAAAATAAGCATTTGGCAAATATTAAAAATAAAAGCTTACAAGGGAGAAACAATTATGGCAGAGTTTACTTTTTGGAATAATCCTAGATTTCATCACGTAAAACACCCGCTTGTGGAGCATAAGCTTGCACTCTTGCGTGATATCACTACGCCGACGAAGCAGTTTGCGGAGCTCGCGGAAGAAATCGCTATGCTGGAAACGTACGAGGCAACGAAAGATTTGCCGTTGGAAGAGGTAACCGTTAAATCGCCTTTGGAAGAGGCTAAATGTTATATGGTGTCGGGCAAAGCGGTGGGTATCGTGCCCATTCTCCGCGCGGGACTTGGAATGGTTTCGGGAGTACAAAAGCTCATTCCCAACGCAAAGGTGGGGCATATCGGACTTTACCGCGACCACGATACACACGAGCCCGTGGAGTATTACTGTAAACTTCCTGCCGATGCCGAGCTCCGTACGCTTATCGTCGTAGACCCTATGCTCGCAACGGGCGGCAGCGCTTCCGACGCGATTACGATGATTAAAAAACGTGGCGTAACCAAGATTAAGCTTTGCTGTATCGTGAGCGCGCCTGAGGGGGTTCAACGGGTTATGGACGACCACCCCGACGTAGACGTTTACGTGGCGGCGGTTGACCGTTGCTTGAACGAAAACTGTTATATCTTGCCTGGACTTGGCGATGCGGGCGACAGACTTTTCGGTACGAAATAAGCCTTTCAAAACCGCTAAAAATAACCTCAACGCGTACCTGGTAGGGTGTAATGAAGAAAATTATCGCAATCGGCGGGGGCGAGCTCCGCGAGAGAACTACGCTTAAAATCGACGAATATATCGCGGCGTTAGCCAAAGAACGGGCGGGAGAGCGCAGAGCAAACGCGCTCTTTATCCCGACAGCTAGCCACGATTTTATGCCGTATTATAATACGTTCCATAAGGTTTACACGGGCGTTTTTAATATCAAAACGGACGTCGCGCTTACCGTTTTTAAGGACGTGGATTTGGAGAAAATCAAATCTAAGTTTGAAAAGGCGGACGTGATTTACGTGGGCGGCGGTGATACCGTCTTTATGATAGAGTCTTGGAAAAAGACGGGGCTTTTGCCGTTGATTTTGGACGCGTACGAGCGTGGCGTTATCATAGCGGGGCTTTCTGCGGGTGCGATTTGTTGGTTTTCGGATATTTACACCGATTCTGCAAGCGTTAACGGCGGGGACGGAGAGAAGTATTCTATGTTCCAAGGGTTAGGGTGGTTAGACGGAATAATTTCTCCGCATTATAACGCAAGAATGCTTGACTTCGATAAGATTGTGTGTTATAATTACGACTGTGCTTACGGTATTGAGGATAATGCGGCGCTCGTGATAGAGGACGGGAAACTCGTTGGGAGCTTGTCAAGCGGCGGAAAGGCTTGGCGGCTAACGCGTAAGGACGGAAAATTAGAAAAACAGGAAATCGCTTTGCTTTAAGCGGTTTCCTAAAATATGCGGACGTGGCGAAATTGGCAGACGCGCAGGTTTCAGGTTCCTGTGGGTAACACCGTGTGGGTTCAAATCCCTTCGTCCGCACCAAAAGAACGCACCCGTAAAAGGTGCGTTTTTGCGTGCTGCGGGCGAAGGACTGCTTGGGACTACAAATTATTGTGGGTTCACGCGACGAGCGTCCGAATGCGAAATATAAGTGGAGAGTAAAGATTGACGGCGCGAGGAAGCTTTGGCGTAGCCAAAATATTCGTCCGCACCAAAAGAACGGAATACCAAATCGGTATTCCGTTCTTTTGGTATAATACGCACGAATACGAAGGGATTTGAGGGTGGGAGGAGTGTTGCGGGAGCAAAACGCTTTGCCTTACGAAGCAAGGGATAAACATAGCTTGGCGGCAAAGGCAAACTTCGAGATATTTCTCAAAGTACGGAAAAAATAATTTTATAAATTAAAAATCATTTTTTATAAAAGTTACCCGAAAAGGTGTGAAGTCGCGCTTTTTTGGGTAAACTTTTTTTATGGATATTCAGCTGATAGAAAGAGCAAAAGCTTTGCAGACGGATTTAATCAAATACAGGCGCTTTTTACACGAGCACGCCGAAGTTGGTTTTGATTTATTACAAACAAAAACGTTCGTCAAAAGTGTGTTGGCGGAGGCGGGCTATACCCCCAAGGATTGCGGCAAATCTGGGATAATAGCGACGGTTGGCGGGGAGAGCGGGAAACGCACAAAGAAAATCGCAAACACAGAAAGTATCCTTTTACGGGCAGATATGGACGCGCTCCCGATAGAGGAGAAAACGGGGCTTGCCTTTGCGTGCAAAAGTGGAAATATGCACGCTTGCGGGCACGATTTGCATACGGCGATATTGCTTGGAGTGGCGAGGATTTTGAAAACGTATGAAGCGCAGTTGCCTTGCAGGGTAGTCTTTCTTTTTCAACCCGCTGAGGAGCTTTTAGAGGGGGCGCAGGATTGTTTGCGTACGGGGGTTTTAGAAGAATACAACGTCAAAACTGCGCTTACTTTACACGTATTAACGGATGGGGCTTTGCCTGTGGGTACGGTCATTATTCCCGCGCAGGGAGTAGG
>JAZRBK010000107.1:0-2343 GCA_045635025.1 Candidatus Scatosoma sp. | reverse complement strand
GTACGCCCAACGGCTTAATTTTCCACAGTGGGGACTTTAAAATCGATTTAACCCCCGTCGGCGGCGAACCTATGGATTTAAAGCGTATTGCCGAAATTGGGAAAGAAGGCGTGCTTTTGTATATGGGCGAATCGACGAATATCGAGCGGCAGGGTTATACGATGAGCGAAACGGTCGTAGGAACGACGCTCGACCATCTTTTTTCCGAGAACGCGAACCGTCGTTTGATTATCGCTACGTTTTCTTCCAACGTGCACCGTTTGCAGCAAATTATCGATTTAGCGGTGAAATATAGAAGAAAGGTTGCTCTTTCGGGTCGGAGTATGTTCAAAGTCGTGGAGGCGGCGGTGAAAATCGGAGAATTAAAGATTCCCGAGGGCGTTCTCATTGATTTGGAACGCAACAAAAACCTCTTTGACGGAGAACTCGTTATCGTGTCTACGGGTGCACAGGGCGAACCGATGAGCGCGTTAACGCGTATGGCGGCGGGAGATTTTAACAAAGTTACGGTTGGCGTAAACGATACGATTATCATTTCGGCAACGCCGATTCCCGGCAACGAGAAAATGGTATATCGCGTGATAAATAATTTATATAAAATCGGTGCGCGGGTGGTGTACGAAAGCTTGGAAAAAATCCACGTTTCAGGACACGCTTGCCAAGAGGAACACAAGATTTTGCATACCCTCTTAAAACCCAAGTTTTTTATTCCCGTACACGGAGAATACCGTCATTTGAAACGGCACGCACAGCTTGCCGAATCGCTCGGTATGCCCGCGCAGAATATTCTCGTTACGGAGATAGGAAATTGCGTAGAGCTCACGGATAAAGAGATGCGGCTTGGCGAAAACGTACCCGCAGGCACTCGTCTTATCGACGGCGAGGGGATTGAGGACTACGGTTCGAGTGAGGTTATGAAAGACCGCTTAAAAATGTCCGCGGACGGGGTCTTGACGGTGGCGTTAGCCGTAACCGGCAATTACGTGATGAACGAACCCGTCATCGAAGCGCACGGTTGCGTATTCGGCGGGAACGATACCAACGACGACGTAAAAGCAATCGTTTGCCGCGCGGTAGACAATTACGATTACGAAAACGGAAACAAGGAAGAGTTTTCCGCGTTCATTCGCAAGGCGTTGCGGAATTATTTTTACAAAAAGACGAAACAAGCACCCCTTATCGTCGTGTCGATTTTGGACGTATAACGTCGCGATATAAGCGCAACGGATAACGCGTAAGAAAGGGGTAAGGAATAAGATAAAGGAAAGATATGGACTACACGGCTTCCCTCGTAAAATTAGATATAGACGAAAAACTTGCCACGCGCAGAGCGGAAGCGCTCGCACGGGGAATCCCCGTTGCCGACGACGAAACGTTACAGTTCTTGCTTTTAACGCTCGCAATGTCGAAACCGAGCCGTATTTTAGAAATTGGTACGGCGGTGGGACTTTCGGGTGTAGCTACGCTTCTCGCTTGTCCGAATGCGAAGCTCACGACGATTGAACTTGAAGAAGAGCGGTATTTAGAGGCGAAGAAAAACTTTACTGATTTCGGCGTTTCCGAGCGGGTTAATGCCTATCTTGGCGATGCAGGGGAAATCCTTGCGATGATGGACGGTCAGTTCGATTTCGTGTTCTTAGACGGACCGAAAGCGCAATATGAAAAGTATTTGTTCGACTTGAAGCGTTTGCTCAAAAAAGGCGGGATACTCTTTTCCGACGACGTGCTCTTGTTCGGTTGGGTGAGCGGGGAGGAGGAAACCCCGCAAAAACGCCGTTCTATCGTGGAAAAGATTCGTTCGTATTTAGACGTTTTGACGGCGGATAAAGATTTTTTGACCTCCGTTTTGAACGTTGGAGACGGTGTGGCTTTGTCCGTGTATCAAGGCGACGGAAAGAAATAAAACAAAAAATAAAGACGATACGCAAGAAGAAAGAGAAGAGGTTCTTTTAATGAAGGTGGAACTTTTAGCCCCTGCGGGGAATTATGAAAAAATGCAAACGGCGCTTAACTTTGGGGCAGACGCCGTGTATTTAGGCGGGAAACAGTTTTCCCTGCGTACGTTTGCAGATAATTTCACCGTCGAGGAATTAAAAAATGCGGTGGATTTTGCCCATTCGCTTGGGAAAAAGGTATACGTTACGGCGAATATCTATGCCCGTAACGCCGACTTTTTGGGTTTAGAGGAGTATTTCAAAACGCTTGCAGCATTGAAAGTAGACGGCGTAATTATCAGCGACCCGGGCGTGGTATACCTTATAAAAAAGGTTGCGCCGAGCCTTGCTATTCATCTTTCCACGCAAGCGAATACGACGAATAAATACGAAGTCGGATCGTAGCCAT
>JAZRBK010000106.1:0-7733 GCA_045635025.1 Candidatus Scatosoma sp. | reverse complement strand
GTAATCACGCCCGTATCCGAAACGGAAAGTTCGGCGTCGGAAAATTCGCTCACGACGCTCGATAACGTGAAGTCGGCGTACGTGCGCGCGTCCACCGTTTCCTGCGTGGAGGAATCGAGCGAACGGAAGAAAGTATTGATGGCGCTATTGGGCATAAATACGTTCGTTAAGAAGATACCGCCGCAGAGCGCACACGCGAGCGCGAACTCTACGCCGAGTATTTTCCGCACCCGCTTTTGCGTAGCCGTTTCTTCGCTGAACGCGTACCTGCCCCCGTCGTTTTCCGTTTCGCTGTCGTATACGTCCTGCTCGTCAAGCGGCGAGAAAACGTCGTTTTCCGAGTAGAGCCGAACGGTATCGATACGTTCGGGTACGTCGCCGAAATCGAGCGTACCGTTGCTGTTCACACTCTCGGCAAAAAGCTCTGCTTCGGCGGTGATTTTTGCCGTTTGCGGCTCGTTTTCTTGCAGTTTATCGTTGACTTGCTCGATGACGGACTGTTTCAAATCAGGCGTTTTCGCCTCTGCGTATACGGGAAGAGCGGGAGCGTTTTCCGCGCTTTCGATTCTTCGTCTTTTCGAGCGTTTCTTTTTGACCACGTTTACCGTGGATACGGGGATTTCTAACATTTCCGCATATTCGATTTCTTCGTTCATAAAACATTCTCCTTGCCTTGCATTTTTGCTTTACTCTATTGTATGCCTTAAAATCTCAACTTAGAACGCGGCAGGCAAAAGCGTTTTTCACGATTTTTAGGGAAAAAGCAAGAAAAACCCCCCGCGGCTTGCGGGGAGTATAGGAGGAGCATAAAATACGCGATATAAAAATCTTAAAGGAAGAGCACCAAAGAAACGTCCGTTCCGCCCTTGTCCATTTGCGGAGGCTCGGGGAGCTCCTCGTCGGGTACGACGGGCGTAGGTCTTTCTACGGGCGGCGGGTCGATGGGTTTTGAAAGGGGGCGGTACTCGCCGTTATCCTTTATGGAAAAGAGGGCGAACGGCACGGCAAACCCGAACATAATACAAAAAGCGAACGTACGGAGCACCCGCTTTTTCGTGCGGACGCGCGCGGCTTCGCGCTTTGCAATTTTTTCGAAGATTTCCTGAGAATGTTGTTTAGAACTCTTCATAATTGATTCCTCCTTTCAAAAGTTCTTCTTTGAGCGCGACTTTGCCTCGCGCGAGCAAATTATATACCTGTTTAATTTTGCGGCCTGTAATTTTCGCGATACGTTCAGGCGGCAGACCATCGAAATATTTCAAAAGCAACACTTCCCGATACTCGTCTTTCAGACGGCTGAGCGCCGTATGTATCAAAGCGGTGCGTTGCTTATTTTCAAGCGTATCGTCCGCGTTTTCTGCCGCGTAAAAAATCCCGTCGGGCAATTTTTCCGTCAGCGGAGCGTTCTTTTCCGCGAGCGCGTCCAAAGAGAGCTCTTTTTTCCGTTTGCGGCGTTTGAGCTCGTTCAAGCACTTATTGCGGGCGATTTTATAAAGGTACGTCTTAAAAGAAACGCCGTCAATCGCCTTGAACGTGCGGCGCATATAAATCTGCACGAACACCTCTTGGAGTAAATCCTCCGCTAACGCGAAATCGTGGACGTAGCCGTAAATGAACCGCAAAAGTCCGTGATGATATAAAGAGATTAGTTCTTCCAATCCCTTTTCATCTCCGTCAAGGAAACGGCGATACAACACAATGCCGTCGTCTTGCATACGTCCTCCTTTCGGCGATAGGGCTTGACATATATTAAACAACCCCCGCACCGTTTTTACTCTGTAAAGTAGATAATTTCTGTGAAATTATTTTTTTCTTAGTTTTTTCTGTTATTTTTTCTGCGCCTGACAATGCTCTAAATACCAACACGGATAGGGCGAATAACAATGTTCCCCCGTCGTTACGCTTGGTATCGGCGCGTCCTTTTTCTTGATTTTCCCTAGCGGAAAAACCTTGTCCCGTGCGACCCTTTCATAGGCGGGTAGTTCTAAGCTAACGTCGACGATTTTGTATATCTCGCCGCCCTTTTCAATGTATTCGGCTCGTACCTGCCCCGCGCATTTTAGAAAATCCCCGTTCGGCGTTTCTCCTGTGGACGCGCTTTCTCTTGGGCTATTTTTTGCGTTTTGTTCGCCCGTGCTCTCTTGCGGGTTGGGCGTTTTTCCGTTTAGAATCAGGAAAGATTTGCTAAGCTTTACCCCGCAATTTTGAATAATCAGCCGTTGAAACGCCAAGTCGAGCAAAAACTCTTTGCGGATATAAGGGGTATTTTTTACCTCGTATATGGCATAACCCGCTCCGTCCTTTTTCAAAATATCGGCGGCGCAGAAATTGCCGTACCACGAAAACGCACCCTCGCAAACGACGTATTCGCCCGCGGTTAAAAGCTCGCGTGTTTTTTCGAGCATAGCGGCAAAATGCAGCCGTCCGTCCTCGCGTAAAACCGTCGTTTCCACGAACGCGCCGAAGAGGGACATCGCCTTATCGCCGAACTCGTTTCCCGCGTCAAGACGGGCTTGTACTTCGGGCGGAATGATTTTCAGCTCGGGCGCGTGCGAATCGAGCCAAAGCATTTTTTCACATTGTAATCCGCGGATAAAATCCGTCTTAGAAACGGGCATAACGCACCTCCCGTAACAGTAATAACAGTATTTGCTTTGCGTTTCCAATCCATACTTACGCGGACTGAGCCGTCTGTTGCAAAGAAGTAAAACGGGATAGAGGGAAACGCTCGTCAGGACAAGGGAAAGAGAGGGTGCGTTAAAGTACCCTCTCTCGCCGTGATTTTTTAGTTTATTCTGCTTTTTCTTCGGGGGTTTCTTCTTTCTTCGCGTCCTTATCTTTGAGCACGATATTAAGGAGAATACCGAGAATCATAGCAACTGCCGTCGAGGTAACCGTAACCGCTTGACCTGCAATCTTGAAGGAGATAGAAAGTCCGCCGATACCCGCAACCAAAATCGCCGCCGCGATGAAGATGTTACGCGCTTTGTTGAAGTCTACTCTTTCGTTGATGAGCATCTTCACGCCCGAGCTTGCGATAAAGCCGTAAAGCACGAGGGAAACACCGCCGGTTACGCAAGCGGGAATCGTTTGTACGACAACCATAAGCGGGGTGAACAAACCGAGCGCAATCGTCGCGAAGCAAGCGGTGATGATAACGCGAACGGAAGCAACTTTCGTTACGCCGACAACGGCTACGTTTTCGCCGTAGGTCGTGTTCGCACAACCGCAAAGGATACCGGAAACTGCCGTTGCAACGCCGTCGCCCATAAGCGTTCTGTCAAGCCCAGGGTCTTTCAAGAGGTCTTTATGGATAACGCCGCCAAGGTTGAGGTGGTCGCCGATATGTTCGCAAATGGTAACGAGGGAAACGGGCGCAAACGCAAGTACGATGGTGATGAGCTGACCCCATTCGAACGCGCCGTTGTTCCATTCGAGGAATGCGAAACAATCGTAACCGATAAACGACGAAACTTTAATATCGGAGAAGTTGTTGACGATGGGGCTAAAATCGATAACTTTCGCATAGTCCCAAGCCGCCAAATGTCCGATACCCGTCCAAACGAGCGCTACGCCGTAACCCGCAAGCATACCGATAACGAACGGAATAAGCGAAAGGGTTTTCTTGCCGTAGTGCGCGCAAATCGCCGTTACGAACAATGCGACAAGCCCGCAAGAGATGTGCACAAGGTTGTAATTGTCCGCGGAAACCGCCGTATTTGCAAGGTTATTGATAGCCGAGCCCGCAAGTCCAAGACCGATAACCATAATAACCGGTCCTACGACGATGGTGGGGAGGAGCTTGAAAAGCCAACCCGTACCCGCTTTTTTGATAATGAAAGCTACGACGACGTAGATAATACCTACCAAAACCATACCGATAGCAAGGGCAAGGTAGTTGTTACCGCCGCCTAAGCCGAACGCTACGCCCATTGCGGAGAGATATGCGAACGAGCTGGACAGGACGACGGGGGATTTCTTCTGCGTGAACAGAATATAAATCAACGTACCGATACCAGCGGAAATAATCGTTGCAGGGATTGACGTACCGATAAGAAGAGGTACGGTAATACAAGCGACGAACATTGCGAGTATGTGTTGGAGAGAAAGAAGCGCCCATTGCGATTTTTTCGCGGGAACTTCGTTTACGTCCAACACGAGGTCATTTTTGGGTGTTGCATTTTCCATAAGACAGCTCCTGTAAAAATATTTTTTATAAAAACCCGAAAAAATACCTCCGCAAGAGTTCCTATCAAACCGCGTTTGAGTTGGGAACTCGTTGGTTCGTTGTTCCTATACGGGGTTGTCGTCTTGCCGAGGTGCGTTTTTCGAAGATTTTCCGAAAAAGGGAGTTTATTGTTTACTGTTGATATTATCATACCACTTTTGAACGGGATTGTCAAGGAAAACGCCAAAAAAACTTTATAGCAAAAACCTCCCCTTGTTAGGAGAGGTAAAGCGGTAAAGATATACTCGGTTTTCTTCGCGCGCTCGCTATGACAAGAAAGGGTAAATCCTTGTTAGGCTAAGAGTGCGCTCTGCTAAACAAACGAATAGTAAGCCACGTAGCACGGCTACGGTGCTCCGCTTAATAAGGCAGCGGAGAGCCTCCGCAAGCGGTTTTATTTTGCAGAGTATACAAATCGAACTCGTTATCGATATCAAACTCCTCGTCTTGGTCGAACGCGGCGAGTTTAGAAACGGACACCTCGTACGCAGTCATCGTTTTACTTTCCGTATCCGAGAGTTTTTTTTGATATTCGCGGCTTTGGATACGCCCCGAAACGGCGATTCTGTCGCCGACGGAGAGATTTCTCACGAAACGGGCGTTCCGCCCCCAAGCGATACAGGGGATATAATCGGACTTGTTATACGCGCGGTTGACGGCGATGAGCACGTCCGCAATCTCCCGATTAAACGGCGTCGTGCGGTACACGGGCGGCTTGCAGATATATCCGCCGAGCAGAATACTGTTAGGATTTTTATTGGGTAACTCGTCTAAAAGTTCCCGCACGAACACGGTGAGCATTAACCGCGATTTCCCGCCCTCGATTTTGTTGTAACTGCGAAATTGCCCGAGCGCGCAAATCGTTTTTCCCTTGCCGAGCATTCCCCCTTGAATGAGCCGTTCGGACAGGGTAACGGGCAGAATATCCGCTTGCCCCGAAAGCCGCATTACCCGCACGAAGAACTCGTAAAATCCCTCGCCGTATACCTCGTGAGAAAACGTCGCGTCGCTCACGATTTCGCCCATTACGTAGACCTTGTTGTTTTTTTCGATTGTGTAGTTCATAAAAACCTCCATTGTATTTTATTTTTTATTCTTCTTTATAATCCGCGCTTCTTTATAATCCGCGTTTTTTTATAATGCACGTTTTTATAATGCACGCACGTTACGCGTACGTATATGCGAGCGTGTGCATAAAATCAGTTTACAAAGCGTATAAAATTAGCTTGCAAGGTGCTGTTTTCCGCTTGAATCGAGGGTATAGTTTTGCTTGTAGATGAGCTCGCCGATGGGAACGAAGGTATAACCACGGTTTTTTAGAGTGGAAAAAATCATCGGGAGCGCCTCCGCCGTATGCAGACCGTTGTTATGGCAGAGGATAATCGAGCCGTTCTTCACGCCGTTGACGACGCGGAGCGCGATTTCCGCCCCCGAAAGGTTTTTCCAATCGAGCGAATCCACGTCCCATTGAATTGTGTAAAGGTTCATTTCTTTCGCGGTGTCGATTAAAAGGTTGTTATAATCGCCGTAAGGCGCGCGGAACAGGTTGGTTTTTTGCCCCGTCGCTTTTTCAATCGCTTGCGCGGAGGTGGTTAGTTCGTCTATAATTTGCGTTTTAGAGAGTTTGCTCATATACGAATGGGTGCGGCTGTGTGTGCCGAGTTCGTGCCCGCTATCGACGATTTTCGCGGCGTATTCGGGGTATTTCTCCACCCAAAACTGTACGGCGAAAAAAGTACAGCGCACGTCGTTCTTTTCCATAATATCCAGCAGTTTTTCCGTGTAATCCACACCCCAAGCGCAGTCGAAACTAATCGCCACTTTTTTCTCTTCCGTAGCCACCGAATAAATGGGGAGAGAACGGCTTGAAACCGTACCTGCCCCCGTCGTTTGCGTGAGTTCGTCTGCACGCTTGGCTGCTACGTATCCGCTTGTAAAGAGTACGGAAAGGAGCGCGGCGAGAAAAACGGCGCATATCGCAAAGAGAGGGATTTTATAAGAGTTTCTTTTGGATTTGCCTGTCAAATTAACACCTCCGTCATCATAACAGTTTGCGCTTGTCGAAATCGCAGTAAAAAGCGGAAATATTCTCCCTTTTTGTCAAAAACGCCTTTCCGCTGCCGTTTGAGGAGTGCCTAAGGAACGCGCAAGGAGCGTTTGAGAAACGTTGAAAAAGCGTTTAAGGGAATTGCCGTGGTTTATCGTATGCGTGGGAAAGGCGGAATATGATAGGGGAAAGCGGTTGAGAAAAAGAAAAAAACGGACGTAAGGGGGTATAAACGGTTTACTTTTTCGCGCGTTTCGTGTATAATACGGAGTATGAGAATCTGGGCAAAACTGATGACGGACGGTCATATCCGCAAACAATACGTATATGAAAAAGACGAGGCGTTGACGTATTCGCACTTCCTCGATTACTTAATCGACATCTGCCACGAGCTCGATATTCCTACGCCCGTGTTGACGAAAACGCATATCTTTAACTTTGCAAAGTTCAATCACGTGAAGTTTTTGCCCCGCGATTTCGTGGAAACGCTCGGCTACGGGCATTTATTTTTAGAGAACTTGATACAATAAAAAATAAGGAGAAAGAAAAATGACGACTTTGGAAAAGGACGTTTTGGCGATTTTAACCGACGACGCGCGGCTCGCACCCAAGAAAATCGCGGCGATGCTCTCCACCGACGAGGAGAGCGTAAAAGCCTGCATTGCGGGATTGGAAAAGAGCGGCGTACTCGTCAAATATACCGCTATCGTGAACAGCGAAAAAGCGGAAGATACGCTCGTAGAGGCGCTTATCGAAGTCAAGGTTACCCCCAAGAAGAAAGAGGGGTTCGACGGGATAGCGAAACAAATCGCTTCCTTTGCGGAAGTGAAGTCGGTGTATCTTATGAGTGGCGCGTACGATTTGGCGGTGTTCGTAGAGGATAAGACGTTGCAACAGGTATCCCGTTTCGTATCCGAACGTATTTCCACGTTCGACGGCGTGATTTCCACGGCGACCCATTTCCTCCTCAAAAAGTACAAAATCGAGGGCGTACAGACGGAAGCGGAGGACGCCGATTACCGTCTTTCCGTGCAGGCTTAACCGCGTGAACGCGTACCTGCCTATCCCCTTTTAGTGTAAGGAAAGAAAATTATGCGCGATTTTATCAATAAAAAAGCGAAATTATTACAACCAAGCGGTATTCGAAAGTTTTTCGATATCGTCAAGACGACGGAGGGCGCGATTTCACTCGGCGTGGGCGAGCCCGATTTCGTTACGCCTTGGAAGGTGCGTTCGGCGGCGATAACCTCTATTCAACGCGGGTATACGCAGTACACGGGCAATCGTGGGCTGCCGCAACTTTTAGAGCTGATTTCTCGGTACTTATACGAGCGGTTTGCGCTCGAATACGACCCTAAACATATCCTCGTAACGGTAGGCGGGAGCGAAGCGATTGACCTTGCGCTTCGTGCTTGCGTGGAAAAAGTCGGAGGCCAAGCGGTCTTAGGAAGACAAGGA
>JAZRBK010000105.1:0-2836 GCA_045635025.1 Candidatus Scatosoma sp. | reverse complement strand
TTGAAGCTTGATTGCACGGAAAGAAAGATGACGCTTTCGATTAAAGCACTTATGCCTAAGCCCGAAGTAGAAAAGAAGGCAAAGAAAGAAGAGGGCGAAGTAAAAGAAAAGACGAGAAAGCCCAAAACGCAAAAGCCCGTTGAAGAAGTAACCGAATGGACGGAAAGCAGTTCGGAAGGCGGCGTATCTATTGCGGACCTTTTGAAGAACGCGTAAGGTAAGTTTCCTATTATTTGAATCAAAAAAAGTTATAAAAAGTTTGCTTTTACGATTAAAGGCAAACTTTTTTGTTTATATATAATCATTGAAACAATCATTGAAAAATGAAAACTCAAACGAAAGGAGCGTATACAATGGACAAGCAAGGCAAAATTCAAATTTCCAGCGAAAATATGATGCCAATTATTAAAAAGTGGTTATATTCGGACAAGGATATATTCCTCCGTGAAATCGTCGCGAACGGTGTAGATGCAATCACTAAGCATAAAAAGCTCGTAGAAATGGGCGAAGCGGCTAAGACGGACGAAGAATATAAAATCAGCGTTAGCGTAGACACAAAAGCCAAAACCTTAACCATAGAAGACAACGGTTTAGGTATGACGGCGGACGAAGTAGAGAAATACATTACACAAATCGCATTTTCGGGGGCAAACGATTTCTTGCAACAATACGAAAAGGCTTCTGGCGACGGTATTATCGGTCATTTCGGACTTGGTTTCTACTCGGCGTATATGGTTTCCGAAAACGTAGAGATTTATACGAAGAGCTATAAAGACGAACCCGCCGTCAAATGGGAATCGGACGGCAATTCCACGTATACGCTTACAGAAACGGAAAAATCAGAGCGCGGTACGAAAATCGTACTGCACATCGCAAAAGCGGAAGCGGATTTCTTAAAAGAGGGCACGGTGCGCGAGTTGCTCCGCAAATACTGCTCGTTTATGCCCGTTTCTATCTATTTTAACCCTAAAAACGACGGCAAAGACGAGCCTATCAATAATACCACGCCCTTGTATTTGAAAGACCCGAAAGAATGCACGGAAGAGGAATATAAAGCTTTTTACCGCGATACCTTTATGGATTATAACGAACCGCTCTTTTGGATTCACTTAAATATGGAATATCCGTTCCGCTTAAAGGGGATTCTCTATTTCCCGCAAGTGAAGAAACAACAGATTCAACTTGAAAAAGGACAGGTAAAACTCTATTGCAACCAAGTGTTCATCGCCGATAATATTAAAGAGGTTATTCCAGAGTTTTTAATGCTCTTAAACGGCGTTATCGACTGCCCCGATATTCCATTAAACGTTTCCCGTAGCTTTCTGCAAAACGATAAACAAGTTCAAAAAATCTCCAAGCATATCACGAAAAAAGTAGCGGATAAACTTACTTCTCTTTTCAAAAACGATAGAGAACGCTACGATGCTTGTTGGAAAGATATTGCGACGTTTATTAAGTTCGGTTGCTTAAAGGACGAAGATTTTTACGAAAAAGTACAAAATATCATCATTTTCAAAAATCTTAACGGGGAATATAAACCTTTGAGTGAATATTTCGGCGAAGAAATCTCCGACGAAGACGCGCAAAAGGGCACGCAACCCAATCCCGTGTATTACGTTTCCGACGAAATACAACAAGCGCAATATATCGCTATGTTCAAAGAAGCGGAACTTGATGCTCTGCTTTGCGATACCTATATCGACCCGCATTTCATCAGTTTTATCGAGTACAAAAACGCAAAAAAATGCCGTTTCGTCCGCATAGACGCGGATATTGACGGTGCGTTAAAGAGTCAAGAGGAAATTGGTGAAGAAGAACAAAAAGGCCTCATTGAACTCTTCAAAAAGCACGTTGTCAATAAAGATATTACCATTAAGGCGGAAAAGTTTAAGAGCGGAAAACTGCCCGCGCTCGTTAACGTCGAAGAGTTTATGCGTAGAATGTCGGAGATGGGCGGATTTTACGGTATGGGAGAAACAGACCCGAGTAAGCATGCAACGCTCGTTTTGAACCTTACCAATCCCGTCGTTTCCAGTCTTTGCGCACAGCCCGAAGAAAAACAAGCTATGCTTGTAAACCAGATTTATTACCTTGCAATGCTCTCTTATAAAAAGCTTTCCCCCGAGGAACTCTCCGATTTCGTAAACAGGAGCGCGGAACTGCTGTTTGCATATAGCAAGTAATCCCATACAATTCAATTCAAAGCCTATTTGCCACCTTTCTTAAAAAAGAAAGGTGGTATTTTTATCGGCTTTTTTACAAAGAAAAGTTCTATACGGACAAGCCGCGACATATAGTATAACAAATGTTAGATTTCTTACCGCAAAACGTAAAAGAGGGTATTTCCCGCGTCAACCTAAAAGACGTTTACGAAATCAGAATACGGGCAGAAAAACCCGTAACCGTCAATTTTTTAGGGGTATATCGCTATCTGAGCGCCTACGGGCTCACGCAAATACGGGAAAAGGCGCTAAAATGCACCTTGGAGGACATTGCCGATTGCGTATTCAAAGCAGGGAATTACTCCGTTTATTCGGTAGAAGAACAGCTGAGACGCGGATTTATCACCGCGCAATACGGGGAACGTATCGGAATCGCAGGGGAATACGTATTTGAAAAGGGACAACCTTTTGCGTTACGCAACTTTTCTTCGCTATGTATCCGCGTACCGCACGACGTAATCGGTTGCGGTGAGGAAATCTACAAACGTTGTATGTCTGATAGAGTACGCAATCTTTTAATCGCATCGCCGCCAGGGTTAGGGAAAACGACGATATTACGCGATTTGGCGAGAATAATGGGGGTAAAAACAGGGCTAAACGTTTTAATTTGCGAC
>JAZRBK010000104.1:0-3450 GCA_045635025.1 Candidatus Scatosoma sp. | reverse complement strand
CGTAGATTCCAACCAAGGATACAACGCGATTGCGCCGCTGTCCTGATATGCCCTATAATAATCCTAGGGTATGATTGCAACGTGCAATTCCGCTTCCGTCGTCGTAATCTTTTTGTAGTAGTCTTTATCGAAAATCGTCTTAAAACGCAAGCCCGTAGGATCACTCGCACGCACAGCCGCGCCGTCTACCATCTTGAATACAGGCTCAACGTTCGCCGAAGTCGTAACCGAGTTAGCGGCTACGCCTGCCGCAAATGCCGTAACGCCCGCCATTGCGGACATCAAAAACAATAAAATCTTTCTACTTTTACTTTTCATAGCAGGTCTCCTTAAAAACCACCATAAGGGTCGTCGCCCATTACGTCATTGCTGTCATCTTTTTCATTGATGCCACTTGACGTCGTTAATACATCTAACACATTAAAAGGAATTATTGCAATTTCTATCTCTAAATATTGTTTTTTCATTTTTTGATTTCCTTTTGATATTACCCTAATATACCCGTAGAGCGCCGCGGCAGCAAAACACCGCCGCGGATTTTGCTCTTCGTCTTTATCAAATCACTTGTTAAGCCTCTATCGGCTTCAATTCAATCGTACCCGTTTCAGTATCAATCACCCAGTAAGGCGACGTGAACGATTGCAATTCATCATACGCTTCCGCCTCAACCATTGCCGCAATGCTGTTATAGAACCCCGTTCCGTTAGGACTCCAACCACCTACGTTTTCCGACGCGCCCTTCGTCTCTCCATACGAGCCTACAACACCCTGTACAACCGCCGCGCCTTCATTTTTATTGAACGCGTAATGCGCGTTTTTGTTCTCGTTCGACATATCCAAAACCACGTTCTTAATAACGGAATTCGCTTTCAAAGTCGCCGCCACAATCGCGCAATGCTCGCCGCCTGCTTCAAAGTTCACCGTCGTGATTTGAATATATACGTTTTCAATCGTACCTACGCAAGACTTACCGAAGATACCAACGCTCGGCCATTTACCCATGCTATCACAATCCTGCGTTACGTTTTTGAACGCTACGTTCTTGATTGCCGATTGAGCAGCGAACAAGCCAGATACAAAGCCGTTCGTCGTCGTGAAGTTGGAAATCGAATACCCTCTACCGTCAAGCGTACCGTTGACTTGTTGTCTGTCGGTCAATGCTTCCAACGTCGCGCCTTGATAATCAATATCATTCAAAAGCACGGCGTAACCATAGTATCCGCTCTTTCTCCAAGTGTTTAATTCATCCACCGTCGAAATACCAACAGCGTATACGCACCCAGTGAAGGTGTAGTCACTACTTGCAGTTTTTAAGGTGTACTCACAGCTGCCGCCAGGCGCATCTTTCAGCTTTAACGTGTTACCGCTAATTTCATAATCGGTAAACGCTACCCCGTTGATTTCCACAGCCGTTACTGCGCTCATATCAACGCCCTTATCCGTCAAATCAAAGCTTGCGTTGCCCGTCTTGTAGTTCCAAATACCAGCGTCGCCCTGTGCCAAGAACGAGCCTGCAATTTTCGTAGCCGTTCTTTCAATCGTGAATTCAAATTCCGTAGACCATTCAGGGAATTGCTCGCACGTTACGACAACCTTGATTACCGAGCCTACAACCGCGTCTTCACCGATAACAACTTCGTTGTTTTCAGACATAGTAACGCCTGTTACCGTTTCCGCGAACGCATAAGTTAAGGGGTAATACGAAGTGCTGAAAAAGGAAATCGTTTCGCCATTCTTCGCAACGCCCTTCGACGTAACCGAAATATTCTTTTCCGCTTCCGTATAATCGCTCATATACGATTTTCCGTCTTCCGTTACCTGCCAGTAGCCACCCCACGCGGTTACATCTACAATCTCTGCCATCGCCGTTTCGGACGTATAATAGCCGCAATCAACCGCGCCTGCGCCGCCTGCCGTACCATTCGCGTCTTCGCAAATCACATTTGCGTTCACTGCGGTAGCAGCTCCGTCAGGGTTCAAGCAATAAATACCGTATATGTATTTGGGAACACTGCCGATCGTTTCAATGTGAACAATCACGTTGCTAAGCTTACTGCCAGGCGACAAGTAATAACAAATTGCCCCCCAGTGTTCAGCTTCGCTCGACAAGTTCTTGATAACAACCTTCGCAAATACGTTTTCTATCGTACCCATATTGTTGTTACCAAGCAACCCTACGTTAACGTTGGCACTGCCCGTACAATCTTGTACAGCGTTGACAAACTGCAAATTCTTCAACGTGCCATACAAATAATATACAAAGCTCGACGTCGAAGAGTAGCTGAAGTTCGAAATGGTATGTCCCAAGCCGTCCAACGTACCCTTTGCCTGTATCTGAGCGGACGAAAGCACTGCGCCACCCAAGTCGATATCGTTTGCAAGTACGGTGTACGTCAAATATTTATGCGCGTTATCTCGCCATTCAAGAACCTCTTCCGCCGTGGTAATCGCTTTACCATAGATTACGCCGTCGATTACGTAATTCACCGTAGGCGTCACCAACGTATAATATTGATAACCGCCAGGCGCGTTCGTAAGCGTAAGCATCGCGCCGTCTACTGCGAAGTCTACCGACTCGCCGCCGCAAAGTACGGCGGAAACCGTAGTCAAATCAATTCCCGTAGCCGTAAGGTCAATCGTCGCCGCGCCAAGCTCTGCGCTCGTTTCTTCCCCGCTACCCTTTACGTAGAAGTTTACTTCCTTATTGACTACGTTCTTCGTAACCGTTACGTAAATGATGGATTCGTAAGAAGCAAGCTCCCCTTGGAATACGATGGTTACTTCCGCTTCACCTTCGCCAACAGGACAAATTTTGCCGTCAGCGATTTTTGCCACAGCTTCGTTCGTCGAAGTTGCCGTATATTCGGGACTTTCTACTTCGCCAACGTTCAAAATCGCCTTAATCTGCGACAACGCGTAGCCTTCTTCCCCTATCTTCATCGCCAACTTATTTTCGGGCAAGTCTACAACCAACTGGCCGAATTCTTCTACCGTTACCTTTACCGTCGCGGTAGCAATTACCGTATCGCCAAACTTTGCCGTTACCGTAACGTTTTGCTCGCCATACGCAAGCGCAACCACTTCATTATCTTCGGAAATGCTAACCTTGTCGCCTTCCGTCGTCACCTCTACCGTCGCAATCGTCAATTCTGCGCCATTGTATTCTACCGTAACGTCAAGCGATTCGATCGCCTCTTTCACGATGGATAATTCTTCTACAAGATAGGTGAATTCGGGCGCGCCTACCATCTCGCCAACCGTAACTTCGCAAACCGCGACCAAGTCGCCCGCCGTCGCCGTTACCACCGCCGTACCCGATTTGTACGCCGTTACTACACCGTCTACTACTTTCACAACCGATTCGTCCGACGAAGTCCACGTAATTGCGCTTTCCGTAGCGTCTTCAAACGTCGCCGTAAGCGTTGCGCTCGTATAAACTTCCATCGAAAG
>JAZRBK010000103.1:0-2609 GCA_045635025.1 Candidatus Scatosoma sp. | reverse complement strand
ATGAAAAGCTTCCTGAAAACGCAACGATGATAATGGCTGGTGTAGATAAAAATCCTGCGGACACCGCCGTTTCCCCAAGTACTAGCGCACCGACGACGGAAAGGGACATTCCCACGTATTTCGGCATACGGATACTCGCCTCTTTTAGCGTTTCCAATAAAAAGAGCACGACGAACATTTCAAGGCTTGGCGAAAGGGGCAATTCCCGAACCCCGCTCGCTATCGTGAGCATAAGCCCAAGCGGTAAAAGTTGCATTTTGAAAAGTTGTACGGAAACGTAAAACGCGGGCAGCAGTATCGCGACGAACAGCGCAATAAACCGCATAAGACGGTAAATCGTAGCCATAAACGGGGAGATAAAATAATCCTCGCTGCTTTGTAAATCTTCCGTAATTAAATAGGGTAGGGTAAGGGCTATGGGCGAACCGTCCACGAGCAATCCCACTCGTCCTTCCGCGATTTTGGCGGTAAAAATATCGGGTTTTTCCGTTGTGCCGACGGCGCGGAAAACGGTGTGTTTTCGAGGAGCTAAAAAGGTAGCGATATAGGACGAATCGGGGATAGAATCGATTTCAATCGCCTGCAACCGCCGTTTGATTTCTTCTTTCACGGACTCGGAAGAAACGCCCTCCAACCAACAAAGGGAAACCGCCGTGTCCGAGCGTTTCCCCACGCGGAGCGTTTCAAAGCGCAAGGCGGGGGTTTTGAGCCGTTTTCTCACGAGTGCCATATTCGTCTTAATATCTTCGATGAACCCCTCGCGCGGACCTTTGACGGCTACGTCGGTAGGGGGTTCTATAACGGCGCGGACGGGTAGAAGCTTTGCCCCTGCAATAAAACCCACGCTAAGTCCGTCCACAAGCAAAAGGGTGTTCCCGTCCAAAACCTCTTTGAGGATTTGTTCCGTATCGTCGAGCGTTTTCAGCTCGGGGAAGAGCGCCGTTTGTAGGATTTTTTCTTCCGTTTTCGTAGCGGTAGCACCGCTAAGAGCGGATTTCTCCGAGGAGCTTTTCGGGCTGCTTTTCGAGCTGTTTTCCGAAAGGGCAGCCGAAGAGTTTTCCGAAGCGTTCCCCGAGTGTTCTCCTGCCGCTTTTTGCAAGGCGAGATAGGATAGGGGGCGTGCTACGAGCGAACCCAAGAGCTCTTTATTCACCATACCGTCGGCGTAAAAGAGGGTGCAGTTTACCCCGTCGTTCGTTTGAAAGTCGTAGGATAAAATGTCCTCGGACGGGAGCAGTTTTTTGAGTAATTTTTTATTTTCGTCAAGATTTTTTTGCAAAGTATTCACAAAAGCGAGTTTGCGTTTTTATGGAGAAGAATATACCTTTCGAGACTTGACTTTTTATCGAAAAACTGTTATACTGAAAAGAGAAAAAGCGTAAAAAACGGAAAGGGTTATGAACGGAGAAATCGAGCTTAGCGAGTTTGAGCAAATCGAGGATATGCTCATTGACAATTTGAAAATCGTGCAGGATACGCGCCTTTACCGTTTTACGTCCGATTCGGTGCTCCTATCGGCGTTCGCCAAGGCAAAGCGCGGGGATACGGTTGCCGATTTTTGCGCGGGGAGCGGTATCGTAGCCTACCATTTTTACGCGCTCAACCGCCGCAAGATTGCGGGAATGAACTTTACCCTTTTCGAGCTTCAAGAAAGCCTTTGCGCGTTAGCGAAAAAGACGGCGAAACTCAACGGGTTTGACAATTTTTCATTCGAGCAGGGCAGATTGCAGGAAACCGCGGAAAAGTACGCCGAAAAGTTTTCCCTCGTCCTTTGCAATCCCCCGTACGAGCGGGGCGGGCTGGAAAACGAGCAGTACGAAAAGGCAATTTGCCGAAAGGAACTGACCATCAATCTTGCACAAATCGCAAAGGCGGCGGCGCGCGTGTTAAAATACGGCGGCAGAATAGACCTTTTAAGCCGTGCGGATAGACTTGCCGAGGTGTGTTATACCTTAAAAGCCGAAAATATCGAAGTCAAGAAAATCCAATTCGTAGGGGGCAGGTACGCGTTGAAACCCTATCTCGTAATGGTAGAGGGGGTAAAGGGCGGGAAGCCGCAGGTGGATATTTTGCCTATATTATATAATACCAAAGCGTAAAAAACGGAATGAAAAGAAAAAGTGGTGTGCCCACTTTCGCCCTTTTCAAATGCGAGCAAGGCAAGGAAAACGTGGCTTTTAGGGCGGGAGCGTACGTAGACGTACGTGAGCAAGGGGAAACGCAAGTTTGACGCCGAATTGCGAAGTATTTCAAAAGGGCATAAGGAAGGAGTAATAGAATGGTAAGTTTCATAGCAACGCCGATAGGCAACTTAAAAGACATTACGCTCCGCGCGTTAGAAACGCTCAAAGAGGCGGACGTTATTTTTTGCGAGGACACCCGCCATACCCTCAAACTCTTAAACGCGTACGAAATCAAAAAACCGCTTTACGCGTGCCATAAGTTCAACGAAAAAGAGGCAGCGGAACGCATTTTAGAAGCCTCCCGCCGCGGCGAAAAGGTAGCCGTCGTATCCGACGCGGGAACGCCCGTCGTTTCCGACCCTGGGAACGCGGTGTGTAAACTCTTGCGCGGGGCGGGCGAACCGTACACGCTGCTCCCCGGGGCGT
>JAZRBK010000102.1:0-6399 GCA_045635025.1 Candidatus Scatosoma sp. | reverse complement strand
ATTACCAACACAACTATTCCCGCGTATAACGCTACTAAACAAGCATAGAATATCCAACTAACCCAAGAAGTAACGGCCAATTTTATAAAATAGAACGGCACTACAATTAAGCACATTTGCAATAAGCTTTTCGCCACGCTTTTAACTGTCGTCATAGGATTTAAGCCCGTGATATATTTACTTGCAAAAAAGCATAAATCTATATCCCTATAAAGATTTGATAATATCGCCGCTACTATAATTCCGTATATCCCAAACGGGAACGCCAAAATTGCCCCGCCCACAAACGCAATTAACCCCTGCGTGAGCGTTCGCCATTTCGTTTCCTTATACATCCCTGCGGATATTACCAACATACCTTGCGGGGTTTTTATTTGATACATATAACCATCTAATACCATTAAAAAACCAAGCAATGGCATATTATAATTCGCGTCCGTTATCCCTGCCGTGTACAAATTAACAAACGGCATTATCATGATAAACGATACTGCAAACACGAACGTTATAATAGAATAAAAACCTAACTCAAACTCCTTATATGCCTTTTGAAGAACTTTCTTTTCGCCTTTAACAATTACTTCCCCAAACGACGCGGCAAGCCCTGAATTGAATATCCCCAAGACACTACTAATACCGCTTAATACGATATTAAAAATTGCATATACACTGACTATCGTCAAATCTTTTACGATTACCGTCAACAAAATAACCGTCGTGCCTTTATGTATTGCCCCTAAAATCTGCAAAAACATTGCATCCCAACGCTTATCCAACGCCTTCGTGTCGGGCGCGGCTTTATAGTTCACGTTCCCGTATTTTAATTTACAATAGATAGCCAAAATCGCCGAACGTAAAACGATTGCCAAAACCGCCACCGCGCGTACGATTACAATATTGATTTCAAAGCGCGCCATCACCGCTATTATCAACGTTTGTAATAGCATATGCACTATGGACGCGATGGATATAACGTACGTTTTTTGGTCTGCCGTTAATAATACGCGGTATTTTGACAAAGTGAAAAATTCTAAAAAACCATTGCTACCTAAAACAATAACGAGCAAGCCGATTAAATAAGGTGAAAATCCTTCTATATCTATGTACAACGGATAAACCACAGCTAAAATCACCGTCAACCCAGTAAAGATATAGCCTGCTTGCATATAAAACTTTTTAGATGCAGACACAATTGCACTTATTTTTGCATCGTCCTTTTCCGCTAACGGCTTGTACAACGCATATACCGCCGCATTGGAAAGCCCTGCTTCCACCAAATTAAAATACGTAATAAATTGCGTAATCGAGGTCACCAATCCGTTTATCTCCGAGCCGTAGTATTTTAACATAAACTTCGGCACGATTAACGTAGCAATAATATTCACGACTTGCAACAAAGCCGTGAATAACGTATTATAAAAGAATTTTTTACTTCTGCTTTCAGTCATTGATTATTTTCTCGATAAAGGCAATAGATTTTTTTCTTTCTTCTGCTAATTTCTCATGTACGGAAACGTATTCTATCTTTGTTTCTAAATTAACCGCCTCTATTGTAGGATTTAAGCGTTTTTCCAAGCCGAGCATATTTAACAAATCAACGATACGCGAAGCGCGTTCATTGCTCGCAAACGAATAAAACGGTTTATTAAAGTTAATGGAAAACGCCGTACCGTGAAAAGAATCAGTTATAACAAAAGCCGCATTATAGAATAGTTCCACCCATTCTTTCGGACCTGCATTTTTAATTACTTTATTACCAAAAAAATCCTTAGTGCTTACGCTAATATTGTAAATCGGCAAACCCGTTAATTTAGCCATACGTTTTGCCGCTGCGGTAAGCTCTTTACTTTTTTCAAAGGCATATACTAAAATATATTTTTTATTTTTAGTTTGAATACAAAAGCTCTCTGCCCATTCTTCTTTCGTTAATAATAGCGTAGGGTCTAAAACCACCTCCGCCGATAAACCGAGCTGATTTTTACAAATATCCTGCCCTGTTTTTTCCCGAACAGATATGTACCGAAATTTAGAAAGCTGCTCTTTAAAAAACGGAACTTGCTTTTCAGGCAATTCAGCTACACCAAAACTTGCCGCATACGAATATTTTTTTGTTTCAATATTAGGCAATAAAAACGTTTCGTCGTTCCCAGAACAGCCATAATTCCATACTTGGTCGCTCCCAACGATTATTTTTTCGTAAGATGCTTGCCGTAAAGCGGCTTTATCATAAACCTTTTCAGAGGAAATCTCTTTTATAAATGCACGAAATTTTTTATCGCGCTTGTGGAAAACTATCCAACGTAAAATCCCTTTTAACTTATTCGCATTAAAGGGTTTATATTTATCTTCAAGATACTGAGAAAAATAATTTATTATTTCCACCTTCTCAAAAAAACATAAGACCTTTCGTTTTAAGGAAAATGCCTGTAAAAGCGCCCCATAATTTATACTTCTATTATATGTCATTATATAAATCACTATCAAGCCCTCCCTGTTTATTTCTCGAATGAACATTTTCCCGCCAAAATATTATTCATTACTGTCTCGAATATTTTCTTTTCTATCTCAAAATCAATACTGCTTTGATTAGAATCATTTACACAAATTACTTTATATTTTCTTTTTATAACCTTTGCTTGCGTTTTTTTGCTTTGAATAAAATTATGTATAGTAAAAAAACACCCAAAATTTGTTGAACGAGGAAAAAAATCCCCTTTTAATAATTGCCAATACCTTATTAACCAAATGGTAATATCATTTGGTGCACGAAACCTATTTTTGCAAGTTTCCTCTATGCACTCTCTTTCTTGATTCCATAATATTTCAAAATATGATTTTTTAAAATTTAAAGTTATATGCGGGTCATACATACCATAAAAACTACTAAGTCTTGATAATATATATGTCTTCACTAAACGACCTCCATATTTCAAGCTGAAAAAATTTCGGCGATTACGCTTTAATGTCTCCTTTAAATTAAAATGTTTGTTGAGTATACACATATTATTAAAGGCCGTCTTTGAGAAAAGTTCAGTTGGAGCCACTACCCCCAACCCAAACGAATCACAAGGTAAATCGTCTTTAAAAAAATCACTTGGCTTAACATAATCTGTTAATATTACGTCGTCATTAAAATACACAAAATTTTCTGATAATCCCTGAATTTTATATAAATTCCATTCTATTACATTTGAATTAAACGTAGGTAAATACTCTTGCGGAATAAACTCTGAATGTTTTACGAGCTTTAATTTGGGATTATGAAATGAAATCCATTTGGGAACTTGTCCATTAGTTACTAAAAAAATATTTCTCACCCAAGGAGCAAATTTTTCAATACTTCTTAACACATATTTTAGCGTCCCAAAATCCCTATACCTTGCAATTGTATTATCTATTTCAATATTAGATTGGTATTTTTGCTTTTCTCTCAACCAATCCTCGTCTGACCCGTCAACCCATGTAATCACAAAATCTATTGATTCTTTTTGCATCTTAACTACCTATTCGATAAACTTTTAGAATATGAAAAACTGTAAAGCTCCCAAAGCACCTTGCCAACAAGATATAAACAATAGCCCAAAAGAAGCTATTATCATAATATATTTATCTGAAAATCTTTGCATACAATTTTATCCACCAAATCTTACGATACCGTACCGCATACATCGCCAATTTTTCTTTTATATTCTTCCTAAAAGCACAGTTTTTAATAGCTTTTTGGCAATATTCACGACTAAATTCTTTTAAAATTTCTTTTTTGGTTTCTTTATAGGGTTTATCAGTCCGTAAATGAGATAGCGCCCAATTAAATAATTCGTGGACTATTAAACGATATAGCTGTTCATCCAATCCATATTTTTTCATGTCGAAATATTTTTCATATATTTCTACTCGATATGGAATATCCGTCCAAGCAAAGCCCTTTCTTATCTTTGTCATTGAATTTTCATTTTGACGATAGTAATAATAACACCTATGCGAAACATACATACTTTGCGCGAAATAAACACAAGGTAAACAAACGCTTTCATCTTCGCCTATCCCAATACTATCATTTGTGTTCAATTGAAACTTTTTGTATAATTCTTTCTTAAAAATTTTACCGCAAAGATTTCCATCAATTCGTTTCCCGTAAATATTACGCATTAAATTTGGATACACTTCTTTTTGTAATCGTTGCTTATCGTAATAACCCTCCATAATACAAGGCTTCTTGTTGATAAATTTAGTTTTATAAGCTTTTACATATCCATAGTAAAAAATATCAGCCTTAAATTCTGCCAATGCGCGATTAGCGTCCTCCAACAAATTTTTAGATACCCAGTCGTCTCCATCCACGGGAACAATATATCTAGCAGTTGATATTTTTATCCCCGCTTTTCTCGCGCTAATCAATCCTCCATTTTCTTTATGTATTACTTTAATTCTATTATCTTTTTGTGCGTACTCATCGCAAATTTGAGGACAACTATCAGGTGAACCGTCATCAACCAAAATCACCTCGAAATTCATAAATGTTTGAGCTAAAACACTATCTATACACTTGCGCAGATATTTTTCTATTCCATAAACAGGAATTATTATCGAAAATTGTTTCATTGTTTATCCTCTATAAAACAAAAAACTTCAATCCACAAAGTGAGCCTCTTGCGCACACCACAATCAACAATATTACAGTCAAACTGAAAATAATATTTTTAAAGTTTTTTTTGTGGGCTTGTTGTTCTCTTTGTAGTGTAATCATCAATAGTGGTATTCCTATAATAGGAGCTATATATGTAATACTTCTATGAAATATTGTAAATTCAAAAACAAAAACAAACGCAATTATTAAACAGGCAATTAAAAAACAACTACTTTCCCGCAAGTCTTTTTTTAACTTCTTATTTTTTGTAAAATAATGTAATGTGATAATTAAAATAATTCCCGTTAAACCTCCTATTACATATTCCCATTCGTAAGAATAAAATTCTCCCGTAATATATTTTTCCGCCTTATTGAACACCCCTCTAACATAACCAATATTAACATACAACATCCCCAGCAGAAGCGAACCAACAAAAAGAAGATATATAAACTTTTTAAAAATTGTTCTCATAGAAAAAATATGAATAAGCAATCTCATAAAAACCAAAATAAAAACAAAGCTATGAATAAATCCAGCCATAAAATAAACGAGAATATGCCAAATCTTAAACTTCTTTTCTATGCTTTCCCTAAAAAAACAAAAACACAATAAGCAAATTCCTAGCATATTACGTATGCCAGAAATTACAAACATGTAATTTCCTATCGCCATAAAGAAAAACAACGAAATTGCTATATTATTTCTACCAATTTTATATATTTTTGCTGTCCTAATTATAATATAAAACACACACGAATAACATACAAATGTATTGATTGCGGGCAATAAACGGGGCTCTCCCGTTTGTGCTATTAACCAATAGTAAATTAAATCTATTTGTAATATATTTCCATTTAAGCGTTTTGAAAAAAAATGTTCCCAACTATATTTAGAAAATTGGTCTAAATCCTTATATATTCTATATAAATCAGCGGCTTTATAGGGAAGATAGTAGAAAGCAATTATAGCTAAACTAATTGCATAAAACGATAATATTATCTTATAATTACTATTGTGGCGTTCTATCAATAATAATACAACGACTAATAATATAGCATATATACTTAACCCAAATACTCTCTCAATTAAAAACATCTTACATCACCACTATATCACAAGGAAATAGTCTCCTCTCCATACTTCATAACCTTAATAAGTCGTTCGTTAGTATATTTTTTAAGCTTTTCTTAAAAATTTTTTATAACACCAAGCCCGTAATTTATTTGGTATAAGTACATATCCACAAAAACGAACGGCACAAGCTTTTAGATAGCCTGACCAACCTATAATTTTGTTTTTGCCCATGAATTTGAGCAACTTTTTACAGCTTTTATAATACTTTAATCCACCACGTCGCTTTGCCATATTCGTCACACGCGCATAAACTAAAACATCTTCAACATTCGCAAACTTGCAGTTTTGCAAATACATTCTTAACCATAAATACCAATCTTCGAACAAATAAAAAGATTGATAGTTTCCCACTCCTAAAACAACACTTTTTCTAAACATAACCGTCATATGATTAAACGGACTGCGTTTTTTAATAAACTCCGAAATAGAATCATGAGAACTTGGTACAATCCTGTAATCAATAACATTTTCGGGATTATCCATAAACTCCGAAATATTTGCTCCCACAATATCTACCTGCGGATTTTCTTCCATAAAACGAATTTGTTTTTCAAATCTATCGGGAACGCATATATCGTCGGTATCCATTCTAGCAATCAATTCGTTTCTCGCCCTTTCTACGCCTATTTTTAAAG
>JAZRBK010000101.1:0-6884 GCA_045635025.1 Candidatus Scatosoma sp. | reverse complement strand
GAATTGCATCGCATTTCCTCGCGAGTTCGCTTGCTTCGTTTTGCCGTCTTATAGTAGTATAGCAGATTGTTTCAAAAACTTCAACTGTTTTTAGTCTACTATTATTAAGATTTTTAATAATTTTTTCAAATTTTTCCTTAGAATAGGTCGTTTGCGCTACTAAACAGCACTCTTTCCCCTCCAAAACGGAAAAATCCTCGTTTTCCGATGAAAATACGTACGCTTGATTTTCACACCAACCGTTGAGCCCGATAACCTCGGGATGCGACTTCTCCCCTATGATTACGACGGTTTTTCCCTCTTTGAACTTTTTAGCGATAATCTGTTGTGTTCTCCGCACGAACTCACAGGTACAATCCACGATTTTGATATTCCGTTTTTGACATTCCTCAAACACGTTTCTGCCAACCCCGTGCGAACGGATAATGAGCGTTCCGCCCTCGGGAACGTCGTCAAGATTCTCCACCATTACAATTCCGCGTTTTTGAATAGCGTTCACCACGTCGGGGTTATGGATAATTTCCCCGAAAATATAGGTATTTTCAGGCGGTATCGTCATAGCCGTATCCACAGCTTTTTTAACCCCGCGGCAAAAACCGCCGCTTTTCGCAATGATAAACTCCATAACTTAGGCTTTCTTCCCTCTTTTCTTGTCCTCTAAATACTGCGTATGCTTATTTCGCAAATCAAGCATAACTTGGCGCAATTTCTCGTCCGCTTCGATAAGTTCCTCTTCGGTAAGTTTCCTATCGTAATATTCGCTCAGCTCGAACGGGTCACCTATCAATATGTGCGTCATTTTGAAAAAACGGGGTTTTTTATAGCTCATAATTGGAATCACAGGCACTTTTGCCCTAACGGCAATCGCCGCCGCGCCGTGCTTAAAAGGCAAAAGCGGTTCTTCCGTCTTATTGCGAGTTCCCTCGGGATATATGGCTATTTTTTCGTTATTTTTAAGGCATTTGAAACAATCAAGGAGTGCTCGAACGTCGTTTCCGTCGCGATTGACGAGAATGGTTTTCGTTTTTCGAGCCACCCAACCAACGACGGGCGTTTCAAAGTTTTCTTTTTTTGCGAGGAAGTGAATCCCCTCCCAAGTCGTCGTTACGGGATACATAGGGTCTAATAAAGCGTAATGATTTAATATATATACGCAAGCGCCGTCTTTAACTTTGTGGTTTCCGTAAAAACGGAAAGGCTTGATGATTCGAACAATCGGAATAATGAAGATGCGTAAAAAGTTCATAAACTTCATTACGTGCCGACCTTTTTTATTCGCCTTGACGGTAATCGAGTCTTTTCCCTTCTTTTTATCGGAAGTTTGTTTCTTTTCGTCCATTTTTCTATTCCTTACGTTTTTTACGTTAGATTTGGGATTGTATAGCCGCTTTGACCGTTGCCAGAACCTCTTCAATGCTCATAGCGGAAGTATCCACGACGATAGCATCTTTCGCGCATACAAGCGGCGAAAACTCCCGTTCGCTATCCTGTTTATCGCGAGCGACGATTTCCGCGTGTAACTTCTCAAAATCCACGTTTTCCCCGCGAGCTTTGAGTTCCTCGAAACGGCGCTTGGCGCGAACTTTGCTATCGGCGGTAATAAAGAACTTATATTTTGCATTAGGGAGAACGGTCGAACCGATATCTCTGCCGTCGAGCACGCAAGACATTTGTTTTGCGATGTCCCGTTGCATTTCCACCATTTTCACGCGAACCGCGGGGTGTGCGGAAATATCGGAAGCCGCCATGGAAACGGCGTTTTCGCGGATAGCCAAGGAAACGTCCTCACCGTCAAGTATCGTATGTTGTGTTCCCTCTTTATATTCCACCTTAACGTCGAGATTTTCAAGCATTTTCTCAACAGCTTCCCTATCCTTCGGGCTAATGCCAATACGCAGAGCTTTTAATCCGCAAGCCCTATACATAGCGCCCGTGTCTAAGTACAAAATATTGTAATCTTTGGCTAACGCCTTTGCAATCGTACTTTTCCCGCTACCCGCAGGACCGTCTAAGGCTACGTTATAAATCTCAGAAATATCTTTTCTCAACGTCTTTGCTCCTCTTTGGTAAATGTGTTTTACTATGCGCTCGTCTGCAAACTCGGTAAAAAGCATTAAACGGATACATAACTTCAATCCCCCGTCGATATCCGGTTCTACAGCGGCGAACAGCGGGGCGAAATCGTAACCGCATTCTCTTGCGGCTTTCGCGGGATGATAAGTGTGAATGTCCGATGTCAGCGAAAATAAAAATCCTCGCGTTTCCTCTTTTGTTAAGCGGTTAACTTGAAAAACTTCTTCCAAAAGCTCTTTGACGGCATGCGTTATTTCCTCTTTACAGTCCTTTTCTATCGTCGTTGCCCCGCGAATTATCGTCATTCTATCGCCTCCATTGATAAGGTTTTGCTTCTTTTGCATAAAAAGTACCAAAAAACATGAACCAAAACATTATCATTATTATAGCAAAAAAATATATTTTCCGTCAAGTCTTTGATAAGAAAAAAGCAGTCTTTTCACAGCAATTACGCAAAAAAAACCGCCTTTTAGCCTATCTTGTACCCTTTATTCAATCGTTGAACCCGCCGCGTAACCCGTTGCAAAGGCGATTTGCAGATTAAATCCGCCCGTAAAGGCGTCCACGTCGAGCACTTCTCCGCAAAACTTTAACCCCGAAACGTATTTACTTTCCATCGTTTTTGGGTTAATTTCTTTAAGCTCTACGCCGCCCGAAGTGATAATCGCTTCTTCAAATCCGCGTAAACTCTTGATTTTAAGCGGGAGCGCTTTCAATGCCGAAATCAATTTAAACCTCTCCTCTTTCGTAATCGCGTTTACCGATTTTTCAGGAGAAATACCGCTCTTTTTTAATATGAACCCAATGAGTTTTTGCGGTAACAATTCAATCAAAGCATTTTGAATTTGCTTGTTTTTGTACTTCTCAAAGTCGCGTAATACACGTTTATCTAACGTTTGCGCGTCCAAAGCGGGTTTCAAATCAATCGTTAGGGTTAGACGGGTTAAATCAAGGCGGTTAATCTTCGAGGAAGCCGACAAAATAATGGGTCCGGACACCCCGAAATGCGTAAAAAGCATTTCCCCAAACTCCTCGTAAACCCTTTTCTCACCGTTTTTTACGGAAATAGCGACGTTTTTTAAGGTTAACCCTTGCAAAATCTTAAAATCGTCCCCTACGATATTCAAACCGCAAAGCCCGCATTTCAAATCGGTAACACTATGCCCGCATGCCCTTGCGAACGTATATCCGTCCCCCGTCGAACCCGTAGACGGGTAACTTATTCCGCCCGTACCAACGACGACCGTATCAAAATTATATACTCTGTCTGTCGTAGTTACGCCTACTATGCGTGGCATAGGTATTATATCAGGCATAGTAATCTCGTCTGGGTAGGCAACGTTAATTTTTTCAACTTTTTCGTTTAAGTGAATATCAACACCTACTCCTTTGCAGGCTTTTTCAAGGGTTTTCGTGATATCGCTGGCGTGGTCGGAGGTAGGAAATACACGGTTTCCCCTCTCGATTTTAACGGATAAACCGTTCTCTTCAAAAAACTCGATAGTTTTTGCAGACGGGAAAGAATAGATGGAGCTTTTCAAAAACTTCTCCCCGCGAACAACGTTTTGTAAAAACTCTTCGGGGGAAACGTCGTTTGTAAAATTACATCTTCCTTTACCCGTTATATAAATCTTCTTGCCTAATTTTTCATTCTTTTCAAAAAGTGTAACTTGGTTTCCGTTTTTCGCTGCAAAATACGCCGCAAATAAGCCCGCCGCGCCTCCGCCGATTATACATACGTTTTTCATTGTTTTTCTCCAAAAATCCCCTATTTTTCCCCTTGAATATTCCCCTTAGCAAATCGCATAAATGATTTGTTTCACATAAATAGTTTCACGAATGAGTTATGATTGATAATAAAAGGAAAACACAACGCAACCGATTTTCAACTTCGGTTGCGTTATGTTTCACAAAAAACGTTTCACGTTTATTTTTATACGGGGTAAACGCCCGTTTTTGCCAAATCTCTGTCGATACCTTTTTTCTGCGCTTCGCGCCATTTGAAGAAGTTTTCCGCTACTTGTTCAAATACAGCGTAGGAAAGAACGTCCTCTTCTTTTTCGTAGTAACCAAGTTCAACAACCTTTTTCTTAATTGCTTCATATTCAGGTTCTAACAAGTCTGCGGGACGGCAGGTAATTCTTTCTGCTCCTGCAAGTACTTTCGTTGCCATTTCCTCGTTCAAAGGCATAGGAAGCGTACCGTACTTGCCTGCAAACAAGTCTTTGGTTTCTTTGGTAACCATTTTATATCTTTCACCCATTACCACGTTAAGAACGGCTTGCGTTCCGACGATTTGCGAAGAAGGCGTAACCAAAGGAGGATAACCGCAGTCTTTTCTAACGTTAGGAACTTCTGCAAGACATTCGGTAAGTTTATCCACTTTGCCCGCTTTTTCAAGCTGATTGATAAGGTTGGAAAGCATACCGCCCGGTACTTGATACAAAAGCGTATTCGCATCGATACCTTTCGATTTTTGGTTGAGGATTTTATCGTCGATAAGGCGTTTTTCAACCGTTTTGAAATGTTTAACAATGGGAAGAAGTTTATTAATATCAATACCCGTATCGTAAGGCGTACCTTGTAAGGTCGCCACGAGCGGTTCTGTTGCGGGTTGCGAAGTACCGTTTCCGAGCGGCGACAAAGCCGTATCCACGATATCCACCCCTGCTAAAATCGCCATAAGGTATACCATATCGCCCGTACCCGTCGTATTATGCGTGTGCAAATGTAATTTCGTCGTAGGTTTTAACGCCGCCTTTAACGCTTTTACAAGTTCATACGCCTTAAACGGCAACAAGAGGTTCGCCATATCTTTCAAACAGATATTGTCCGCGCCGCGCTCTTCAAGTTGTTTTGCAAGGTCAACGAAATATTCGTTCGTGAATACTTCTTTTCCGTCTACAACTGCGCTCGTGTAACAAATCGTCGCCTCGCACACGCCGCCGTATTTCTTGATGGCGCGCATAGAAACTTCAAGGTTTCTCGGGTCGTTCAACGCGTCGAATACGCGGATAACCCCTACGCCGTTTTCAATGGATTTTCCAACGAATTGCTCCACTACGTCGTCGGCATAATGGCGGTAACCGAGCAAGTTTTGTCCTCTTAAAAGCATTTGAATAGGCGTTTTTAAGTGGGATTTTAACGTTCTTAAACGTTCCCAAGGGTCTTCGTTCAAGAACCGCAAACACGAGTCGAACGTCGCCCCACCCCACGCTTCAATAGAATAATAACCGATATCGTCGAGCTGCTCTAATACAGGCAACATTTCCTCGATACGCATTCTCGTTGCTGCTTGCGATTGATGCGCGTCGCGCAAAATCGTTTCGGTAAGCATTACTTTTCTGTTGTCAAATTTGATATCCATATTTTTACCTCAATTTTTACCTTATCATTATACGATAGCAAGCAAGAATCCTGCCGCGATAGCAGAGCCGATAACCCCTGCCACGTTCGGGCCCATTGCGTGCATTAAAAGGTGATTACTCGGGTCTTCTTCACGTCCTACGTCCTCAGAGATACGCGCTGCCATAGGAACGGCGGAAACACCTGCACTACCAATCAACGGATTGATTTTCCCTTTGGAGAGTTTACACATAATTCTGCCGACCAATAAGCCGCCAATCGTTCCAAAAGAGAACGCTACGAGCCCAAGCCCGATAATACCGAGCGTACTGCCCGTCAAGAACGTTGCGCCGTATGCCTTACAACCAACGGAAATCCCAAGGAAAATAGTAACGGTATTCATAAGCCCGTTTTGCGCCTGCGAAGAAAGTCTGTCGCAAACCCCACATTCTTTCAAAAGATTGCCAAGCATTAACATACCCAAAAGCGGTACGGCGTCAGGCAACAATAAACCAACGATGAGCGTAACGGCAACGGGGAAAATAATTTTTTCCACTTTACTAACCGTACGAAGTGGTTTCATTTTAATCGTGCGTTCTTTTTTGGGCACGAGCAAACGCATAAGCGGCTTTTGAATAATAGGAATCAACGCCATATACGAATACGCCGCTACTGCGATTGCGGAAAGTAAGTCGGTATGCTCGCCGTTGAACATTGAAAACTCGGAAAGCTTTTGCGTAACGTAAATCGCCGTAGGACCGTCTGCCCCACCGATAATAGCAATCGAGCATGCCGCCGCAAGGTTAAACCCAATCGCCGTAGCCGCAATCAATGTTAAAAATACGCCGAGTTGCGCTGCCGCGCCGAGTATCATACTCTTAGGGTTAGAAATGAGCGGTCCGAAATCGGTCATAGCACCGATACCAAGGAAAATAAGCGGAGGATAAATAACCTTATCCACGCCGTAGAAAAGATACCAAAGTAAGCCTTTATTTTCCACGTCGTCAAAGGCAACACCTTCGCCCTGTATGCCCCACAAAATATCGTGAGCGCCTGGGAGATTGATTAAAAACATACCGAAAGCAATCGGCAACAACAAGAGCGGCTCGAATTTTTTAACGATTGCGAGATACATCAGAACAAAGGAAACGAGCAACATTACGTAGTTTTCCCACGCACCGTTTGCCAAGCCCGAGGACTCCCACAAGTTGACGAACATTGAGCCAACGTCTACAAGTAAATTGTTTAACACAATAGAAACTCCTCTAAAAATGGGTTTAGCTGATTACCGCAAGCACGGAATCGGATTCTACGTTTGCGCCTTTTTGCACTTGGAAAGATACGACGCCGTCGCAAGGCGCGGTAATATCATTGTCCATTTTCATTGCTTCAAGCACGAGAATCGGCTCGTCTTTCTTTACGTTAGCCCCTTCCGCTACCAAAAGATTTTTAATAAGGCCAGGGAA
>JAZRBK010000100.1:0-2229 GCA_045635025.1 Candidatus Scatosoma sp. | reverse complement strand
TAGCAAGTGCCAGGCGTTTCATAAATTGCCTTGGTTGCACATTCCGCTTCTACCAAATCCCCCGGCGCAAGTACTGTCACGTCAGGAAGCGAACGCATCATTGCGATATCTTCCGTCGCGTGATGACTCATACCGAGCGAGCCGTACACAAAGCCGCCGCCTACACAAACCACCTTAACGTTGGCATTATGGTACGCACAGTCATTTCTAATTTGTTCGATACAGCGAAGCGTCGGGAAATTCCCAATCGAATAGGTATAGACCGTCTTGCCTTGCATAGCAAGCCCTGCCGCAATCGAGGTCATATTTTGTTCTGCAATACCTGCATTGATAATTTGGTCGGGCAATTCCGTCCAAAAAGGTTTCAATACCCCGAAGCCAAGGTCGCCCGTAATGATATATACGTTTCTATCTTTCTTTGCAATTTCCAGCAAAGTTCTTACGAATGTATCTCTCATTTAGTTCCCTCCTCATACGGATCGACAACACCTTCGGGCATCGCCGCATGCAATTCTTTCAAAGCCCCATCGTATTCTTCGCCCTCATGCGGGAAACGATAATGCCAAAGAATATCAAATTCCATAAAGGATACCCCTTTGCCTTTCACGGTATTAGCGATAATCACCGTGGGCTTGTCCGTACTTTCCTTTGCTTTTGCGAAAGCCGCGCGAAGCTCGTCGTGGTTGTGTCCGTCGATATCAAGAACGTTCCAACCAAACGCTTTCCACTTTTCTGCAAACGGAGCAAGGGAAAGGGTATTTTCGCAAAAATCCAAGCTTTGCATTTTGTTATGATCAACGATAACAACGAATTGATTCAGCTTAAATTGATTTGCAAACAAAGCCATTTCCCAAATAGAACCTTCATCACATTCGCCGTCGCCAACGATTGCGTAGGTATAATAGGGCTTTTTATCAAGTTTAGCGTTCAACGCCATACCTGCCGCTACGCAAGCACCGTGTCCAAGCGAACCCGTCGAAAATTCCACCCCAGGAACCCCCTTATGAGAAACGTGCCCTGAAAGACGGCTTCCGTCTGCATAATGCGTTTTCAATTCTGCTCTATCAAAGAACCCTTTTTCGGCGAGAGCCGCATAAATCGCCGCACCTGCGTGACCTTTACTCAAAATAATTCTGTCACGATTTTCGTCTTTTAAATTTTCAGGTGAAATGTTCGCTATGTCGTTATAGAGCACCGCTACGATATCCGCAACCGACAAAATTGCGCCGATATGGCTACCGTGCGAAATATGCGTGATTTCTATGCCGTGACGTCTAATGAGCCACGCCAATTGTTCGCTGTTCATATTTTTACTCCTTCGAGATTTTTTCCAATCTATCGATTTGTTCTTGGGTGAGCGTCCAATCCAACGCTTCCGCATTTTGCAAAACTTGCTTAGGCGACTTCGCACCAACGATAACCACTGAATCCTGCAAGTAATCCAAGATCCAACGAATTGCTACTGATGCAACCGATTTTCCTTGCTCCGCTGCAATTTCTTTCAATACTTCTACGATTTCAAGGTTTTTCAAAAGCTTTTCGCCATGGAAGTTCACGTAAATATCACGGGAACGTCTATCATTTGCTTCAAACTTGCAATTCTTATCATATTTTCCGCTTAAAATGCCTTGTCCAAGACTCCCCCATGTAAACGGCGTCATTGCATATTCGTCACGGAAACGGAACATCTCCATTTCATTTTTACGACAAGCCAAGCTGTATTCATCTTGGAATGAAACAAAAGGATTATTATTGCCAAATGCTTTCAATTCTTCCGCGTCTTGTTCGTGAATGTTTGATAAGCCGTAATAACGGATTTTGCCTTGCTGTTTTAATATCTCTAACGATTCAGCTACGTCTACAAGCGGCGTTACTCCGTCACGATAATGCACTTGATAAAGATCGATATAATCACGTTTTAAGCGCTGTAAACTCCCTTCTACTGCCTTGAAGATGTATTCGCGAGAATTATCATACGTTGTCTTTCCGTTTTCAACACGAACGCCAAACTTGGTCGTAATCACCACGTTTTTGCTATCAGCGCCCAATGCCTCTGCAAGCGTTCTTTCGCTCTCCCCAAGCCCATATGTATCAGCAGTGTCAAAGAAATTAATTCCGTTATCCACGGCTGTTTTTACAGCGTTGATAAGGTCGTTTCTTTGCACGTCTCCCCAACCGTAACCGCCGAGTGGACAACCACCCATACACAGCGCAGATATTGTCAAATCC
>JAZRBK010000099.1:0-1448 GCA_045635025.1 Candidatus Scatosoma sp. | reverse complement strand
CTCCCCAATATTTTTCGGATCGTAATTGCAAGGGAATTTTATAATCCAAGACTCGCCGTCAATTTTTACGTGCGCTTTCGGTCGTGCGCCACCGCTCGAACCGCCCAAACGGTAAACCTCGTCTAAATTGACGTTATCCGTTTCATCGTCAAGAATTTTCTCTGCTTCGCTTGCGATAAAATCCAAATCAAAATTGTCCGTTTCATCATCGGCTATTTGCGTCGGCTCATAAGTCAAAGCCCCTAACCCACTACCGCTGATAAGCGTCAGTTTGGTAAGTGGCGAAAGCCTATCCGCATTCATCCCCTGCTTTGCAAGCATTCTGCGAACGAGAAGTTCCCCCCAACCGTCGGGCAGAGAATCGTGGAATACCCCATATAATCCCCCAAAGGTCGCCTTGCTCGAACGATATATTTTATTCGATAACGGCAAAGAAAGCGGAGAAATGCTAAAACCGTTTTTTACCCATTTTTCGTCGTATTGAAAGGCAATCCCATCGTCCAAATCCGCAAGATAGCCCACCGTTTCGCCATTATATTTGACTGTAAGTTTTTTAACCTTGCTAATCATCCTTCAAAATCCTTTAAGTTTGTTATCGACGAGCCCTTGAACAACTCTTCAAAATCTTTCAAGCAATGAAGCGCATGCGCTATCTTCAATAGCGAAACGAGAGATATTTCCCCCGTTGATTCAAAGCGACGAATAGATGCGTAACTGACGCCTGATTGTTCCGCTAAAGCCTTTTGCGAAATCTTCATAGCCTTGCGTTTTTTCTTCACGCGCGCGACCATATTATTTAATACGCTTTCTTCTGTAAGCGCATTCACAAATTGTCCTATATCAAAATTCCGTACCATAGTGCTATTATTTTAGCATATCACATCGCTTTTGTCAAGATAATTGCTTATATTTAGGCAATTTATTAAACATAAAAATAAAACATCTATTAAGATTTTTATTCCAAATAGATGTTTTACATTTTTATTCGATTTACTATGTTAAATTGTGTTTTATACGCAGCTCCGCGCGGTCTTTCTTCCACCGCAATTTTTTTCTCCTTATCATAAAGTATTGCATTTGTCTTTCTCTTAAAACTCTAAACGGATATAATGCCGTTTTTCTTCGCTTGCTTTTAAGATAGGTTTTTCAAAGCCGTCCATATTGATAGCGTTCGGTGCAAACTGCGGTTCTAACGCTACACCTCCTCTATCCGAAATCTTCTCGGCTTTTCGAGTTTCTTCCTTTCCCGCCCCCGTATACATTTGCATTGCAGGCATATCCGTATAAATTTCCATCTTTAACCCTGACACGTCGCCAATCATTGTCGCCGCGTGTTTACCGTTTAACATAAAGTTATGATCATAAATTCCAAGCTCCGTCTTATCCTGGTCAATCCTCTTTCCCATACGGAAATCAAACGGCGTACCAGTTACGTCGGCCTTATAACC
>JAZRBK010000098.1:0-4783 GCA_045635025.1 Candidatus Scatosoma sp. | reverse complement strand
CCCGCAACGTATACCCGTGCATTTTTGAACGTTTTCATATCCGTCTCCTTTTTGTTTTTTCGTTAAGTTGTCTTAACCGTTTTTCCGCGTTAGCGGAACAACGCGTTAGCGGAACAGCGCGCTCGCACCGATTACGCCCGCGTGATTTTGATTTTTCGCCGCGACGAGTTCCGTAAAGCAATATTTTTCTTCGGCAAGGTAATTAGAAAGCGGTTGAATCAGCGCATCCCCTTGCGCGCATACACCACCACCCAAAATCACTCTTTGCGGGTGGAACGTCATAACGGCGTTCGCAATTCCACAGGTAAGCCGTTTCAAATAATTATCCACAACCGCCTTTGCCACCGCGTCCGTATGATAATAATCGAAAGCGGTTTTTCCCGTAATCTCCTTTTCTCGGCGCATAGCCGTTTCTTTCCTCTTTACCGCTTCTTTGGTGTCCCGCACGAGCGCGGTTGCCGAGGCGTACGTTTCAAAACAGCCTTTTCTTCCGCAAGCGCATTTTCTCGCGCCGTAGCGTTGTTGAATAACGGTATGTCCAAGCTCGGTACGTTCTAAAATCCGTCCGTATTTGTATACGCTACTACCAATTCCCGTACCGATAGTAATCATTACGACGCTATCGTAACCCTTTCCCTCGCCACAAAACATTTCCGCAAGCAAAGCCGCTTCCGCGTCGTTGACAATCTCTACGGGCAAGCCACAAAGGTTGGAAAGTTCCGCTTTTAACGGCTTATTATACCACCGAAGATTATCCGTAGAAACAACGATACCCGCATTCCTATCTATCCTCCCAGGGCAAGCCACGCCCACGCCGATAATCTTCGATTTCTCCACACCCGCACGCACGTATAATTCTTCCACAAACCCCGCGATAGCTTTGACAACCTCGTCAAACTCCCGCGAAGCGGGGGTGGGGATTTTGCCCGTAGCAAGAAGATTTCCCTCTCCGTCCACTACGCCCCCTTTCACGAACGTACCGCCAAGGTCTATGCCGATTACCACTCCGTCTTTCATAAAAAGCTCCTACTTTCCACGCGGTTTAGCGCGCGCTTTTTTTTTCACGGTCTTATTATAATACAAATCCTTTGGTTTGTCAAGGGATTGCACGGAGATTGCATGCGAAAAGATTTATGCCGACTTTGCACGATTTTTGCGTGCACCGCACCCCTATAAAACGTACAGCCCCGCGGAAATAATATTCCGCAGAGCCTTTCTTTTTTGCCGTAGCACGGCGTTTTACGCTCCCTTACACGGAGAGCGTTTCTTCCGTTTTACATTCTTTACAAACGCCGTAAAACTCCACGACGTAGCCGTCTATGTCGAACCCGTCTATCTTGGCGGCGCGTAACCCATCTTTGGGCAGATTATCCACTTCCACGTCTGCAACCCGTCCGCAGCGCACGCAACGGGCGTGGCAATGGGGCGCGACGTTAAAATCGTACCGCACCTCGCTCCCCGCTAAACGAAGTTCAAGCGCCCTTCCGCTCGCCGCAAACCCGCCCAACACACGGAACACCGTAGCCCGCGACACCGAGGGATATTCCCCGTGCACCTGCCCGTACACCTCCGTAGCCGTCGGGTGGTCGAGCGCGCAGAGCGCGTCGTATATGATTTGTTTTTGCTTCGTCTGTCTTTCTTGCACCGCTTTTTCCTCTTCTTATTAAGATTGAATACTGATTATAGTATAGCATACTTTTTTTTATTCGTCAAGGGGTTTTGCAAAAAAAACGGGCGGTTTTTGAAATTACCGTCCGTTTTTGGTGATTTAACCCAAGTTTTTTACGTTGACAATCGAGATTTCTCTGCCTGTGTTTGCGTCGGTGTAAACGAAATACTTCTCTTCCCCGTACGAGCAAAGGAACTCGTAAGCGGGGCGTTCCCCGCCTTTCGCCTGCACGATAGCAAGCGCCGAAGCTTCTACGGTTAGATTTTTGTGCAAGCTTTTTTGCGCCTCTTCTATCGTGAGTTTCACGTCGGGCACGGTGCGCTCCTTATGGTTGCGCAAATACTTCTCCGCATCGAACGACGATACGATACCGCGTTCTTTACAAACTTTCACGCGTACCGCGTCGGGATGGAAAGCTACGCCCTCCGTTTGGTACACGAACACGAAGTCCGCGTCCGTTCCCATTTGGCTAAGGCGAAGCGCTTTCATATCCTCGTAGCCGATTTTCAGTAAAAACTCTTCCGCTATGCGTTGGGCGTTCTCCGTGCTAAACTTGTCCTCTTTACATTCCGTATAATAGTTAAAGCGCACGAGTTCGCCGCTCACGGTGTCTACCTCCGCAAAGAGCATCGTTCCGTTATCGTCGTAGCCTTGCAGGTTATACGCCGTATACCCTCTCGCTACCGTTTCTCCGATACATTGAAACTCGTCGATTTTATATTGCGAAAAGTACGTTTTGCAAAGTTCTTCTGCTTTGGCGGGCTCTATTCTTGCCGTTTTTGCCTCTTTCTCGCCGTCTTGGACGGGTAGGCGGGGCATTTTGTCTTTCATATCCTTAAAATCGATATTGTTTTCTTCAAGCGTCAGCTTTTCCAACCCGTCCAACGCGTCCTTAATCGCACCCTCTCCCTTTTTGAGATATTCCGTGAGCATATTATCATCCATATTGTTCACAAGCTCACTAATTTGCGCGCGGATTTGATGATTCGTTTCATAGAGCTTCGTCAAGATAGCAAAATCTTCGTCCGTGAGCGTTCCCCCTGCGCGGAGCTTACTCAAAAGCCGTTCGCTCGGCATGCCCACTCTGTTGACGAAACGGGTTACGCTTTGGTTTTCCTCTACGGAAACGGGCAATTTTTCAAGGTCGAGCTCGGCAAGACGGGCTTGCACCAACAAATCAGTCAAAATACGTTGTTGCTGTACGGGGTCGGCGGATACGCGGGCTCTGTCTAAGTCGTTATCCACGTTTTCCATAATGCTCATCAATTCGTACGTCGTACCTTTATAGCCCGACATCATACCTTGATTGGTCTTTCGCATTTCCAACGAACCGATTGCCACGACCGCCGACAACGCCATCGTAATCGTACCCAGCGTAATGACCGCCGCAAGCCAACCGCCGTACCATTCCACGCGGTTGCCTTTTCTTTCGCCGCGTTCGTTTTTCTTCGTTTTTGCGCGTTCTTTGCTCTGCGTGCGGTTTGCCTTCGCATGAGCGCGCTCACGGATATATTTTTCCCTTTCTGCGGCACGTTTTTCCGCTCTTGCTTTTCTTTCCGCCTTTCTCTTCTCCGCGCGGGCTTTGCGTTCTGCGAGCCGCTTCTCCGCCGCGGCTTTCCGAGCCGCGAGTTTCTTCTCTATCCGCGCTTTTCTGTCCGCTAACCGCTTTTCCGCCGCCTTTTTACGTTCGGCTTTTCTTTGTTCGCGGGTCTTTTTTTCGCTTACCGCTTCCTTTCTCTTTTCGAGCGCGGTTTTTACCCGTTCCTTAGCCGCCGCCTTTTCCTTAGCCGCCTGTGTAGCGGTTACGCCCGCCGTGCGCCCCGTCGTTTTCGTTTCGTAGACGGTATTTTCGCCGCCGCGTTCTTGCTTTAACTGCATTTCCACCGCCTCGACTTTTTCCGCGCCCGAAGATTTATTTACTGCTATTTCTTTCTTTTTCATTTCTTTCATTCTTTTCCCCTCCTCGCCTTTCAAATCGCAAAGACGTGCTTACCGATAACCGTAACCGTCTGTCTGTCGAATATCCAAGAACTCGTCGCTACGGCGGGGTTGTAATAGTAAATTGCGCCGCCCGACGGGTCCCAACCGTTAATCGCGTCCCTTGCCGCTTTCATTGCCGTTTCGTTGGGGGTAAGGTTAATTTGCCCGTCCGAAACCGCCGTGAACGCGTGCTTTTGATAGACTACGCCCGAAATCGTATTGGGAAACTGTCCGCTTCTTACACGGTTCAAAATTACCGCCCCGATGGCTACCTGCCCAATATACGGTTCGCCGCGCCCTTCCGCGTAAATCGTCCGCGCCAACAAATACACGTCCGAACTGGAAAAGCCGTTGACGCTCCCCGACGTATTCGAGCCGTTATTCGAACCCGCACCGCCTACGAGCAGATTATACGAGTCGGTCATTCCAAGCGCTTTATACGTGGACTTCCCCACTACGCCGTCCGCCGTGAGCCCGTTCTTCTTTTGGAACGCAATCACCGCCGAGCGCGTGCTCGCGCCGAATACGCCGTCCACGCTTCCTTTATAGTAACCCCACAGTTTTAATCTGCGTTGCACCTCTTTCACTTCCCCGCCTTTCGAACCCTGACGGAGAATTGCCACACCGAGCGTTTCTTCTATGTTCACCGAACCGCTCGTGCCCATATCCTTACTCATACAAGCTACGCTCCCGAGCACGACGGGCATTAACACCGTCGATAACGCTACCGTCAGAGCGATTTTTTTCATTTTTTTCATACTCTTTCCTCCTGTATGTAGCTTGTTTATATTCGCGGGTGTTTTCGGATAATTTTAGCCGTTCTTGGCGCTTTTGGATACTCGCGGATATTCCCGGATATTTGCGGATATTTGCGGATATTCGCGGGAAAAATCCGTCCTCGGGGATTACCCGCGCTTCCAATTTGCAATGATTTCGGCGATTTTACTTTTATACACAACGTTTTTTCCCGTTGTCGGCGCGGTAAAGCAAAGGGGCGGATACACCACGCACCACCAGTTGTCCCCCTCTCCGCCACCAAGGCGCAAGATAAGCGCGGTGTACTCTCCAGCAGGAAGTACGTACTCTCCATACACCCTTGTCGGAAATTGTTCCTTTGTCAATTGCGCGCTTGCG
>JAZRBK010000097.1:0-1692 GCA_045635025.1 Candidatus Scatosoma sp. | reverse complement strand
TTGGCCTCCGACTTAATCGCGTTCGCCACCTCGGCTTTGCGTTTTTCAAGGTTACGAAGATAGGTAAGCCTGTCGTTTAATTCCCGTAAAACTTGGTCGTCGCAACTGCCCGTCATCTCTTTACGGTAACGGGCGATAAAGGGCACGGTATTCCCCTCGTCTAAGAGGGAAATTACGTTTTTTGCATGCGTAGGCGTTAATTGAAATTCTTGGGTAATCGTTTGTAAAATATCCATAGTTACACCTTATTTATCGTTTTTATCTTATAAATGCGTTTTTAAGGAGCGTAAAACACGCCGTCGAACGCCTTTTTCCATATCTTTTCATCATAACGGGGATTAGCAGGGCTCGTGGAGGGCATTTTTGCATAATCCACCCCCAAGCCCGCGTAATTATTCTCGAACAATTTATACGCTAACGAACCGTTTAATAAAATCTTGCGTATCGGGGCTTTTTCCAAAATCGGGCGCAAATCCACAACTTTTTCCCCGCGAATAGACGAATCGGACGAACCCTCGATTTGACAAACGCTTATCATATCCCATAGCGCAACGTTCCGCCGCAATAAAAAATCTTTCTTGCCCTCAACACTCGGCGGGATTTCTTCGCCGAAATAACGACAAAGCATCTTCCAAAATCGGTTTTGTTTATTCCCGTAATAGAAACTGATTTCTCTGCTTTTCACCGACGGAAAACTGCCTAAAATCAATACCTTGCTATGCTCGTTATAAACGGGTTCGAAACCCATTTTTATCGGTTGTTTTTCCAACGCTTTTCCCGTTGTTTTTTCCGTTGTGTTCATCGTTCACCGTTATAAGTTTAAAGGCGTATCGGTATTCCCTACGAGCGCAACCGCCTTACCCTCGTCTAAAAACATCGTATCAATCGCGGCGCGCATATCCCCATACGTCATTGCGTTGATTTTAGAAAGCTTGCCCTCGAAATCAAAAACCTCGTTAAAATAGAGCATATATTTCCCGTACAAAAGCATTTGTGCGTTACTGCTTTCATTGCTGAAAAACATACCTGATTTCATTTGTTCGCGGCTACGCATAAACTCTTCTTCGGTTACGCCGTTTTCTTTTAAGTCTTTGATGACATCCAAAATCGCGTCGTACGCCGCGTTGACTTGGCTCGGATTTACCCCCGCGTAAATAATTTGCGAGCCGCATTCGGCGAACGGCGAAACGTAGGAATATACCGAATACGCAAGCCCGCGTTTTTCACGCACTTCTTGGAAAAGACGGGCGCTCATCGTGCCGCCTAATATCCCGTTGACTGCGCTTATCGCGTCTTCAAGCTTGTCCCCGCGCTTTGCTACGGGATACGCGAGCCCTACGTGCATTTGCTCTATCGGTTTCTTTTTTACAAGGCTTTTTCCCGTCAGTAAAACGCTCGGTTTCCTCTCCTCGAAAACTCCGCTCTCTAATACGCCGAAATAACTTTCCACGAGCGATTGCGCCGTCTGCGCGTCTATCCCGCCCGCAAACGAAATAACGATATTCTGCGGACAGTAACGTGCTCTTTTATACGCAAGCATATCCGCAACGGTGAACCCTTTTACGTTTTTCGCCGTGCCGAGAATGTTCCGTCCGTAATTTTCCTTACCGTAAAACGCGCGCGCGAGCAAGTCTAAACATAAATCTTCGGGCGTGTCCTCGTTCATGGAAATCTCTTCGCAAACCACCCCTT
>JAZRBK010000096.1:0-2319 GCA_045635025.1 Candidatus Scatosoma sp. | reverse complement strand
GGCAGACGCGGGTTTCACGGGCGGTGTGGCGTTTACGGGTTCGGCGCTTGCGGGCGTGGTGAATAGGAAAGGCGCTACGGGCGTGGGCGCGTTAGCGCGTGCAGACGGGCGAAACGGGGGAAAATGCGCCGACGTTTTCCTGTTCGGGTTTAACGGCGGGGGAGAGGTGAGCTATGAAAAGGAGCTAAAAGGGGAAACGCGTTTTTTTGAGGAGGCGGCAACCTTTTCTAAACGCACGAAAAGCGTCGTTATTTGCGGGTGTGTTACCGATTCGCGCGGGCATAAACGCAAATCGGCGCTTGTGGCGGAGAACGGACGGCTTATCGGTGTGTCCGATATGCTCAACGTAATCGACGGCGGTGTGGGGAGCGGAGCGGCGCTACGCGTATACGAAACACGGGCAGGGCGGGTCGGCGTTGCCGTTGCCGAGGATTTGCTTTTTCCCGAGGTAATGAGGTCGCTTGCGCTTTGCGGCAGCGATTTTATCGTTTGCCCGTTCGGGCGGGTGGGGAGCGTACATTCCGTTCTTTTGCGCGCGAATGCGTATTGCAACGGACTGCCCGTGCTCTTTTGCGGAGAGGGGTATGCTATGCTCGCCGAACCGTCGGGGCAAATCGCCTTTGCAACGCCGTTGTCGCCCGCCTTTTTCGATTGTAAAATTACAAAAGAATACCACCTCGTCGAAACACGCCGTCGGGGCGCGGTTCGCTAAGGTGGTAGGAGCTCAATCCTTATGAGGTTACGCAATTTGTAGCTGTTGAGCCGATTTTTTAATTTTTGCCGTAGGGAACGGCGAGGTTAAAATCCTGCGTTTTTGATTTCGCGGTCGGTCGAGCGTTTTACGTCGCGCTCGGCAATTGCCTGTTTTTTATCGTAGGTGTGTTTGCCTTTGCAAAGTGCAACTTCGATTTTGACGAGCGAATCCTTAAAATACAGTTTTAACGGTACGAGCGTATATCCTTGGCGGTTGATTTTGCCCGCGATTTTACCGATTTCACTTTTGTGAAGCAATAACTTCCTATCTCGACGGGTATTCTTCGTGGAAAAGGCGTCCGACTTATCGTAAAAGGCTACGTGCATATTTTTCACAACCGCTTCTCCGCCGTAGATTTGGCAAAAACTGTCGTTCATATTTACGCTTCCGCTGCGCAACGATTTGATTTCGTTGCCCTCTAACACGATTCCCGCCTCGTATTTTTCTTCGATGAAATATTCAAACGAAGCGCTTTTATTCGTAGCGATAATTTTCATAATTTAACCTCGTGGTTTTCTTGTTTTTTTCGTTCGCCTCGTACACGGTACGGGCGTTTTTTATTTTTAACCCGTAAAACAGGGGTTATGCAAGGGGCTACGGGCGTTTTTAATCTTCTAACAGTCTAAGCTCCGTTCTTCTGCGCTCGAAATCCACGTCGTAAACGCGCACGCGTAAGCTATCGCCCAAGGTAAAGCTTCCCTTTTTACCGACGAGCTTCATTTTATCCGCGTCGAAGATATACGTTCCGTACAGGCTCTCCAAAGGAATAAAGCCTTCGATAGTGTTAGGGAGCTCGGCAAACAAACCGAAAGAGGTTACGCCCGAGATAACGGCGGAGTATTCCTCGTCGATACGCTCGCTCATATACATCGTTTTGTATAAGTCGTCCACGTCTCGTTCGGCATCGGCGGCACGGCGTTCGCGCTCGGAAGATTGGAGGGCGGCTCGCTCGACAAAGTTAAGATATTTTTCCATAGCTTCTTGGTATTTGCCGTTGATGACGAGCTTCAAAACACGGTGAATACACAAATCGGGATAACGGCGAATAGGGGAAGTGAAATGGCAATAACAATCGCTCGCCAACCCGAAATGCCCTGCGTTTTCAGGCGAATATCTCGCCTTTTGCATAGAACGCAACATTACCCGATTGAGCACGGGATAAGAGGGCATATCCTTTGCCGCTGTCAACAGATTCTGATAATCGTAGGGCTTGATATCGTCTACCCGAAAACGGGCGGTTAAGCCGAGCGTTTGCGCAAACGCCTTAAAGGCGGTTGCTTTTTCCTCGCTCGGTTTTTCGTGGATACGGTAGATAAACGGCGCTTCTAAGGCATGGGCGTATTGGGCTACCGTTTCGTTGGCAAGCACCATAAACGCCTCGATGATTTCGTGGGAGAATTGCCGCTTGTAATCGGGGATGACAATCTCGTTATCCACCAGCATAATTTTTGCCTCTTTAACGTCCAAGGAAACGCTGCCTCGCTTTTGTCGCATCGTCTGCAAAATTTTCGTCAATTCCGCAAAAGTGGCTACCATGTCTTGAACGTCGGCGTATTTTTTAATCG
>JAZRBK010000095.1:0-1978 GCA_045635025.1 Candidatus Scatosoma sp. | reverse complement strand
CCCCCTAACATTTATGAACTTTTTATTTACAAAGAACTATCTACAAGTGAGGTAATCATGTTCTTAGTTGCACTTTGTTTTTGGGTTATGAATATAGTTAATGATATAATATTTCCTAAACGCATCAAGCAACTTTTTGATATAGACCAATACATAAAGAAAAATGAGGAAACACAATCTAAATAACGCAAAGAAATACGGCGGAGCGATAATCTGCCGTATTTTCTTAAAAAAATAAAAAAGCGCGCGCAAAAATGCTTGCTTTCTTTTTATAAGTATGTTATAATCAATGCGTATTGAAAGAGAAAAGGATTGAAATACTATGCTTAATTTATTCGGTTTATTAACCCCTATGGATTTCTACGGTGCTTATAAGGGCATCGGGATTGCACTTATCGTGATTATGACCGTCGTTGCGCTCGTCGCAATCGTTTTGGTTTTGATGCAACCGAGCAATTCTTCCGGTATCGACGCGCTCGGCGGTTCGAGCGAGACGTTCTTCGGCAAGAACAAAGGCAAGTCTATCGAAGCGAAGATGAAAAAATGGACGTGGATTTGTTTAGCGGTTCTCGCAGTTTTGTCCATTCTTTTCTTCCTCTTGCCCGTAATTTTCGGTTAATCGAACAAGCAAATCTAACGGCGGCTTTTTCCAACGAGCCGCCGTTTTTTCTTTCCTCCCTTAGCCTAACAAGAATTGACTTGGCTAACTACATATCTTAGGAGGTGATTGTATTGAGCGCGAAACAGCGTATATTCGAACGCTTTTTAGACGGTACGCTTGCCAAAAAGACGGCGAGCGAGATTTGTAAAATATTAGATATTCCCTACCGCGAGAAATCACGGCTCGTTTCCCTTTTGGACGAACTTATCAAAGACGGACAACTTTTCCTTAGCGACGGGGGCAGGTACGGAACGAGTGAACAATTAGGGCTTATCCTCGGCACGATTAACGGCAACGAACGGGGCTTTGCTTTCCTTATTCCCGAGGACAAAGAACGCTATCCAAACGACTTCTTTCTTCCCCGTAAAAACCTTTGCGGAGCTCTCCACGGCGACAAGGTACTCACACAAAGAGTCTACGGCGAGAGCGACGACGAGGTAAAGGTCGTCAAAATCCTTACGCGCGGTTTTACGCAAATCGTGGGCACGTTCCGAAAGGACAGACGGGCGGGGTATTTGCTCCCCGACGACAAGCGGTACGCAAGTGAAATCTATATCCCGCTTGCAGATTGCTACGCCATCAAAAACGGGGTAAAAGCGGTAGCAAAAATCACGTCCTACCCCTACGGCAAATCCCCAGGTGGCGAGATTATCGAAATCCTCGGCGACGAGGACGACTTTTTCGCGGAAGAGCTCTCTATCCTCAGAAGCTACGATTTACGGGAAGAGTTTCCCGCTCGGGTGGAAGAAGAAGCGCAAAAACAGGAGCTCCGCGGGATTACGGAAAAGGATTTACAAACCCGCCGTGATTTCCGCGATAAGCTTATCGTAACGATTGACGGCGAGGACACGCGGGATATCGACGACGCGGTATGCGTGGAAAAGGTAGGCGAGGAGTACCTGCTCGGCGTGCATATTGCCGACGTTTCCCACTACGTAACCCCTCGTTCCGCGCTTGATAACGAAGCGTTTGAACGTGGTACGAGCGTCTATTTCCCCGACCGTGTACTCCCTATGCTCCCCCGCGCGTTATCCAACGGGATTTGTTCGCTCAACGAGGGCGAGGATAGACTTACCTTATCCTGTCTTATGAAAATCGACAAGAAGGGCAACGTTCTTTCCAGCGAAATCGTCGAGGGCGTTATCCGTTCCGCGCATAAAATGACTTATCGAGAAATTATGCAAATCTTGGACGGCGAGCGCGAAACCGCGGAAAAATACCAAGACGTGAAAAATATGGTATTCCTCTTTGCCGAGCACACCCGCCTTTTACAGGAAAAACGGCAAAAGAAAGGGAGCATTTCTCTCGACGTGAAAG
>JAZRBK010000094.1:0-3147 GCA_045635025.1 Candidatus Scatosoma sp. | reverse complement strand
GAAGCGATTATGAACACGCCACTTGAAGAACAAAAGAACTTGTATAACCATAGAGAAATTGAAAAATAAGGAGAAGCGCTATGTATCACTATACCGATGAACAATTAGAATCGATGAAGAAAGTGGAAGCCAGCCGCGCTTCCCGTATTGAAAAATTGCACGAACGTATGACGGCGGAACAAAAAGACGCTGTTTTAGCACAATTTCACCCCGATTATATCACTTCCGCGTATGAAGAGTTGAAAGTAGGGAAAAATAAAGGCGGAAAGGTTTTGCACGAACTCGCTTCTCTTTTGCAAGGTCATTCCCGTATTGCGGATATGAATATCGACCTTTCTAAAATCGACTACGACGTAGACGTGCTCGTTATCGGTGGTGGCGGCGCGGGTTCTTCGGCAGCAATCGAAGCGCACGAACGCGGCGCAAACGTAATGATTGCAACCAAACTCCGTTTGGGCGATGCGAATACGGCGATGGCAGAGGGCGGTATCCAAGCGGCGGATAAACCCAACGATAGCCCCGCTACCCATTATCTTGACGCGCTTGGCGGTGGGCATTTCAAAAACAAACCCGAACTTTTGTATAAGCTCGTAAACGAAGCTCCCGAAGCGATTTTGTGGCTTAACAATCTCGGCGTTATGTTCGATAAAGAACCCGACGGCACGATGGTAACCACGCACGGTGGTGGTACTTCGAGAAAACGTATGCACGCTTGCCGCGACTATTCCGGTTCGGAAATTATGAGAACGCTCCGCGACGAAGTGTTCAACCGCGGTATTACGGTAGTGGACTTCACTTCCGCAATCGAGCTTATCAAAGACACCGACGGCAAGATTGCAGGTGCGGTGCTTATGAATATGGAAACGCACGAAATCTTGATTGCAAGAGCAAAAACCGTCGTTATCGCTACGGGCGGCGCGGGTAGATTACACTATCAAGGCTTCCCGACTTCCAACCACTACGGCGCAACGGCTGACGGGCTCGTTTTGGCGTATAGAGCGGGCGCAAAACTGCTCTATCCCGAAACTTTGCAATATCACGCTACGGGCGCGGCAGAGCCTACACAAATCTACGGCGCGCTCGTAACCGAAAAAGTACGTTCGCTTGGTGCTCAGCTTGTCAATAAAGACGGCGAAGCATTCGTGTATTCTTTGGAAACGCGCGACGTAACCGCTTCTTCGATTATCCGCGAATGTAAAGAACGCGGAAAAGGCATTAAGACGACGGACGGCGAAGGCGTTTGGTTGGATACCCCGCTTATCGACATTCTCAACGGCGAGGGAACGATTGAAAAACGTATTCCCGCAATGCTTAGAATGTTCGGCAAGTACGGCATTGATATTCGTAAAGAACCCATTTTGATTTATCCGACGTTGCATTACCAAAACGGCGGTATCGACATCGGTGCAAACGGTATGACCTGCATTGAAAACTTGTACGTAGCAGGCGAAGCTGTCGGCGGTATTCACGGTACGAACCGATTGATGGGCAACTCACTGCTCGATATTATCGTATTCGGTAGAAACGCAGGACAGCAAGCAGGCGAAAAGTGGAAGAGCGTTGAACTCAAAGAATTGACGCTTGCTCATGTAGCCGAGTTTGAAAAAGAGCTTGAAGAGGCAGGAATTAGCACGGAAGTACAATCTCCGAAACTTCTTCCCGATTACAGAAGAAAAGCGAACTAATTGATAAAATAGGGAAACGATGAAATAAACGGCAAAACGCACGAAAGTACGCTTTTGTGCGTTTCCGTATACATCATAAGGAGAAAATAGGTATGGAAAAAACAAAAAAAAGCCTTAAATGGCTTTGGATTACGATTGCCCTTGTTGTGTTAGTACTCGTTGCGGCTTGGTGCATTATAAGCGCGATTTATAATCCTAAAACGGGCGAAAACGCGAAAAGCGGTGTGGCGAATATTTTGAATATGCAATCAAGCACGTTCGTTATGTTTACGATAGCGTTTCTTGTTCTTGCAACAGGATATCTGTTAGGGGCAATCAATATCAAAGGTGTATCGCTCGGAACGGCAGGTGTATTCCTCGTGGCAATTTTGGTGGGTTTCCTTTGTACGTTAGTTCCCGAAAACGCTGGATTTCTGTCTGGTTTCCATTTAACGGAAAACTCTTCGGTTGTTAAAAATCTGAAAGGCACGGTACAAAATATCGGTTTGATTTTGTTCGTAGGTAGCGTAGGTTTTATTGCAGGACCGAATTTCTTCAAAAATCTTGCGAAAAACTTCAAAACGTATATCGTCTTGGGCTTTGTTATTATTTTGCTCGGTACGTTAGTTGCCGTTGTTTGCACTCTCTTGACGGATTACGGTTCGCCGTATTGGTCGGGTGTGCTTTCGGGTGCTCTTACTTCGACGCCCGGTTTCTCTGCCGCTATTGACGCAGTGGGAAACAACGAAGCGGTTAAATCGCTTATTACGCTTGGACACGCCATCGCGTATCCGTTCGGTGTTGTGGGAGTTGTGTTGTTCGTGCAACTTATGCCAAAACTTACGAAAGCGGATATGGACAAGGAAAGAGAATACTTGCGCGTCGGCGGGGCGGAAGAAAAACGCGATTATTCAAAATTGTTCAAATGCGAAGATTTCGGTTTTCTGCCTTTTGCATTGGCTATCGTTGCGGGATTGATTCTCGGTTCGATTACTATTCCTTTAACGGGTGCGGGTTATGACGGTGCGACGTTCTCGCTTGGTACGACGGGCGGCGTATTGATTATGTGCTTGATATTTGGACATTTCGGTCATATCGGGAAACTTTCCCTTGAAGTGAAAGAGGGGACGTTGAAAGTTATGCGTGAATTGGGACTTGCGTTGTTCTTGCTCGGGGCAGGTGTTGACGGCGGCGTTTCTTTGGTGGCGCAAATCAATGCAAACGGCGGTGCTATCGTCGTTTGGGGGTTTATCGGCGGCGCTTTAATGACGGTTGTTCCGATGGTTGGCGGTTATTATATCGGCAAGTATTTGCTTAAATTACCGCTTTTGAACAATCTCGGCTCGATTACGGGCGGTATGACGAGTACGCCTGCATTAGGTTCTTTGATTTCCGTAGCAGGAACTGATGATGTAGCTTCAGCTTACGCTGCAACTTATCCTATCGCTCTGATTGCAGTTGTTTTGGTTTCTCAGTTCCTGAT
>JAZRBK010000093.1:0-4615 GCA_045635025.1 Candidatus Scatosoma sp. | reverse complement strand
CAAGTAACGGTAGAGGATGCGGCGAAAGCCGAGCGTATGATTACCACGCTCATGGGCGACAAGGTAGACGGAAGAAAGGAATTTTTGGCGAAATACGCAAACTTCAATAAACGCGACGCGTTTATGGATAAGATAGAAAAGACGGATAAGAAAGAGAAAGAGGAGGACGAACATGGCGAAGAGTAAGAAAGAACCTGAAATGATTGAGCCGAGCGGTCAATTATTCGTAGAACCGCTTGAAAAAGTCCTTCATACGTCTATGCTCCCGTATGCGGAGTTCGTTATCTTGGACAGAGCGCTTCCCCGCGTAGAGGACGGCTTAAAGCCCGTGCAACGCCGTATTTTATATACGATGAACGAAATGGGCTTAACGCCCGATAAGCCGCATAAAAAGAGCGCGCGTATCGTCGGCGAATGTATGGGTAAGTTCCACCCGCACGGTGATAGCTCGGTATACGATGCTATGGTGCGTATGGCGCAAGGATTTAATATGGGCAAAACGCTCGTAGACGGACACGGGAACTTCGGTTCGGTAGACGGCGACCCTGCCGCGGCTATGCGTTATACGGAAGCGCGTATGCAACCGCTTGCGTTGGAGCTTTTGCGGGATATCGATAAAGAAACGGTAGGGTTTTCGCTCAACTTCGACGACTCGCTCAAAGAACCCGACGTTTTACCTGGGCGTTTTCCGAACTTGCTCGTCAACGGCGCTTCGGGTATCGCGGTAGGGCTTGCGACGAATATTCCTACGCATAACTTAGAAGAGGTTATCAACGGCGTTGTTGCATATATCGACAATCCCGCGATTTCTCTTGAAGAGATGATGGAACATATCCCCTCGCCCGATTTCCCTACGGGCGGTTTGATTATCGCAAACGAGCTCATTCAGGCGTATAAAACGGGTCGGGGTAAAATTACTCTGCGTGCTCGGATTAACGCGGAAAAGACGGATAACGGTAAAACGAATCTCGTGATTACCGAACTTCCGTATCAAGTAAATAAAGCGCAACTTCTTCGGAAAATCGTAGAACTTTGCGACGAGAAAGAAAAAGAACTCGACGGTATCGACCACGTGGCCGACGAATCGGACAGAACGGGTATGCGCGCGGTTATCCGTATCAAGAAAGATGCGGACGTCGACGGCATTTTGAAGTGTCTGTATAAGTATACCGATTTGGAAGTTACGTTCGGTATTAATATGGTCGTAATTGCGGACGGCAAGCCCCAACAACTGGGCTTAATGGAGATTATTCGCCATTACGTAAAATATCAGCAACAAGTCGTTAAACGCCGTACCCTGTTTGATTTAAGACAGGCGGAACAGCGTTGCCATATCCTCGAAGGGTTGATTGTTGCGGTACAAAACATTGACGAAGTGATTGCGATTATCAAAAAATCGGATAGCACTTCCGACGCGAGAAGCAAGCTTATGGAGCGATTCTCCATTTCCGAAGCGCAAGCGCAAGCCATTCTCGATTTGCGCCTTGCCCGTTTGACGAAGCTTGAAATCTTCAAGCTCGAAACGGAACTCAAAGAGCTGAAAAAACTCATCAAAGAGCTCAAAGCCATTTCCAAGAGCGGGGATTTACAGCTCCAAGTGGTTAAAAAAGAAATTACGGAAATCAAAGAGAAATATCCCACGCCGAGAAAGTCCAAACTCTTATTTACGAGAGAGGAAGCGGACGGGCTGGTAGCAACTGCTCCCGAAAAGAAAGCGGGGGTGGCTTGCACACTTGTTTATACGGCAGACGAAACGTTCAAGGTGTTGACGGGAAAACAAAGAGAGGCGCTTGAAAAAGAATTGGAGGGCAAATACAAACCGTCCGTTCTTCCGCTTTTGACCTTGCAAACCAAGACGGATAAACGCGTGTTTGCCTTTACGAATTACGGAAATTGCCATAAGATAGATATTTCCGCTAGCGAGCTCGATTGCAAGCTCACGGACGACGGCGCTACTTTGAAAGAGCTGAGCGCAGAGGCGGAAGCGGGCGAGAAAGTCGTTGCGCTGTTCGCCGTTGGGGAACGTATGCCGTACGGAAATCTTTTGTTCTTCACGAAGAAAGGTATGATTAAGAAAACCGATTGGGCGGAATATGAACAGAGAAAAGATTGTTTCCAAGCCGTCAAGCTCAACGACGAGGACGAGGTTATCGGCGTAGAAGAAGATACTACCGACGAAGATACGATTATTATGGTTACCAAAGGGGGTATCGGGCTCAACGCTTTGAAGAACGATATTCCCACGCAGGGTAGAGTGTCTACGGGTGTACGCGGGATTAAGCTCCGCGAGGGCGACGAAGTTGCGTTTATGAAACAAATCAACGGCGAGGGCGAGGTGATTATCGCCACCGACGAGGGTAAGTTCAAACGGGTAATTTCCGCTTTAATCGAGCCGTCTAACCGTTATTGCAAGGGCTCGATTATCGTGAGCTTGAAAGAGGGAGCGAGCGTACTTTGCGCGAGCTACGTAACCGAGCCGTATATGCTCGCCGTCGTAGATAAGAGTGGAAACGTTTCTCAGCTTTCGAGCGAGGATATAATGATTCAAAGCCCGAGTAACCGTGCGCAAAAGATATTCCGTTACAAAGAGGGCACGGTAGAAAAGGTATTCCCGCTTCCGCATAAAAAAGGGGAATAAACGGGGAAAAGGGTAATAAACCGCAAAAAACCGACATAGTATATTCCGTAAGCGAATTGCGGAGGTCGGGATTTTGTGGGATTATATTGAAGAAAGAGTAAGAAAGTGCGCGGAGTATATCGTAGCAACGGGTTGTACCGTTCGGGCGTGTTCCGCGCATTTTTCCGTTAGTAAGTCAACCGTACATAAAGACGTGTCCGAACGTTTGAAATATATCGACGAAGATTTGTTCGAGCGCACGAGGGCGGTGCTGGAACAAAACTTAAACGAGCGTCATATTCGCGGCGGGATTGCTACGCGGGAAAAGTATTTACACGCACCGAAAAAAGAACGGGAATAAAGGACAAACGGCGTAGTGGTAAAACGGCGCAACCGCCGTATCAAAAAACGGTGAAACGCCGTTAGAGAAAGAAGTGAAAGACGAAAAAGGGAGAAAGTCGTTGGGTTTTCTCTCTTTTTTTGAAAAAAATTAAGCTCGGCGGTTCTATCGCTTGTCATTTTTAGCGGAATATGCTAAGATAATGAAAAAGAAAATGGCCTAATGTGGCATTGGAGAGAGCAGATGAAGAAAATAGCGGTGGTCGGACTTGGAATTATCGGCGGGTCTATGGCGGGTGCGCTTACGAAAGCGGGCTACTCAGTAGACGGTTTTAACCGTAGTGAAAAAGCGCTCGGTTATGCGTTGAACGCAGGGTATATCCGTGCGAAAGGGACTTGTTTGTCCGATTACGACGTTGTGTTTTTGGCGTTACCGCCTGAAATTACGCTTGATTATTTGCAAAACGCTTCTTTTAAGGACGGCGCGCTCGTTTCGGATATTTGCGGGGTAAAAGAGGCAATGGAAACGGCGGTGTACGCGGAAAAACGGAATTACCGTTACGTGGGGATTCACCCGATGGCGGGTAAGGAAACGTCGGGGATTGAATCGGCTACGCCGAACCTGTTTTTAAGAGCTAATCTCGTAATTACGCACGCTCCGCAGACGAAGAAAGAGGACGTGGAGGAAATAAAAGAATACGCCAAGGCAATGGGGTTTGGGAAAATCGTGGAATGCAGCGCAAAAGAGCACGATGAAAAAATTGCATTGACTTCGCAGCTCGCGCACATCGTTTCTAACGCGTACGTAAAGAGCCCGCAGGTAAAAGGCTGCGACGGATTTACAGGCGGCAGTTTCCAAGATATGACCCGCATAGCGGGCGTAGACGAAAAGGTTTGGACGCCGTTATACGCATATAATCGCGAGAATATTTTAACCGAGCTCAACGGACTTATTTTTCAGCTTTCCGTATACCGCGACGCGCTTAGCAACGGGGACGACGAGGCGCTCGCAAATGCGCTCAAAGCGGGACGGCTTATCCGTGAAACGATAAAACGCGGTAACGATTGATAAAAAACGACGGATAAATATTATCGGAAAAAAATATCATCGGATAATCATTGAATATTTAATGATAAACGCCCAATTTTACATATTTTTTCAAGGTTTTTGAGGAATATTGTAAAATTGGGTTTACTTTTTGCGCGATATTTGGTATAATATTGACGAATAAAGACGAAAAATAAAGAAATATGGAGAAAGAATGGACGCTTGTGTTTTGACGATAACGACGGCGGCGGACGGGCAAGAGTATACGCTTTCGTACGAGGGGGAGATGAGATTGCTTATCGATGGCGCGGATTTACGCTATCAAGACGGGCAATCGAACGTAACGATGGAAGTTCGTCCCGCGGGCGTGTCCGTTTTGCGGGAAGGGGATTATACCTTAAAATTGCGTTTAGAGGAGGGCAAATGCAAAAGCGGAACAATCGGCATAGGCGGTTCTGACGGGGAAGTTTTTACGCAAACGGAGAAACTTGCGTATTCGGTAAGCGAGCGCTCGCTCTTGCTCAAAGCGGAATACGCGCTCGTCATTGGCGGGGAAAAGCAAGAAATGAAGCTTCGTTTGTACGCAAAAAGGAGGGGATAAACTATGAAAA
>JAZRBK010000092.1:0-2047 GCA_045635025.1 Candidatus Scatosoma sp. | reverse complement strand
TAGCGTACCCCCTCGATTAACGTATAAATATACCCGTCGTCCGCTACGTCGTTGTTTTTGCAATCCCAAACAACGGGACGGATTTCTACATTCGAATTCGTAGCCCAATACTCATTCCAACCGCTCGGTTTACTTTTCGCCTCACAATAAACCGTCAAAGCATCGCAACCTTTGAATACGCCGTCTCCCATGGAAGTTACACTGTCGGATATAACAAGCTCCGTCAAACCCAAACATCCCCAAAATACGGAATCCGCAATCGAGGTTACACTCTCGGGCAAGGCAATCTCCGATAAATATTTACATTCAAAAAAAGCCGCATGTTCAATCGAAGCTACGTTTTTACCCATTTCCACACTTAACAAACCGCCGCAATCCTTGAACGCCTCTTCCCCTATCGTGGTTACACTGTCGGGAATGACGACCTTCGTCAAATTATCGCAATCGTAGAACGCCCTATATCCAATCGAGGTTACGGGCACGCCGTCGTATTCGGAAGGGATTTCCACTTCGGTCATTTCCTTATCCTCTACGCCCACAATGGCGTATCCTTTTTCACCTTGGATTTTCTGGATTTGTACCCCGTCTACTTCCTGAACGTCGTTATCCCCGCCGCCCAAGTTGCCTAAACCGCCGCACGAAACGAAAGCAAATGCGCTCATTGTCATACAGACAACACTAAGTAAACCAATTAACCATTTCTTTTTCATAAAAAGACCTCCAAAAAAATTGTAAAATAAAAGTGTCGCTCCGCAAAACGAAACGACACCTGCAAAAATGTTCTTCTCGCTTTGCTGCGACACAAACTGAAAGTACAATCTTTATTCTCACAAGAATTGTAATGCGAAAAAGATACACTTCTACCAAAGAAGTATACTCCTGTGAGAAAATTATATTCAGTTTGGTCGCAGTATCATTTTACCACTTTTCCATCCCTTTGTCAATCGTTTGCGTAAAAAAATCCCCAACGGAGAGATTTACTTCCGTCGGGGAAACGATTTTACAAACTTTCAAGCTGCGCAACGCACTTGGCTTTCATATCTTGGTATTTCTTGACTTTTTCACGCTCGGCGTCTACGAGCTTCTGCGGAGCACGGGAAACGAAGTTCTCGTTGGAAAGTTTCCCCTCGGCACGGGCGATTTCGCCGTCCAAACGCTCGATTTCCGCCGTTAAGCGTTCTTTTTCTTTCTCGATATCGACAAGTTCGCCAAGCGGAACGTAAATCTGCGCGATTTCCGTTACCGTCGAAACCGTCTTACCCTTTACCTCCGACGCGCTCTCCACAAAGGAAAGGTTGCTCGCGCCCGAAAGCTTGATAATGCAGTCTTTGTTCAGTTGTATAAGCCGTTTGTTTTCGGTTACGATAAAGAGTTCTACTTTCTTAGAAGGAGGGCAATCCGCGTCTTTTTTCATAGCGCGCACCGCCTTGATAATCTCCATAACCCCCTCGAACGCTTTCGCTTCCTTTTTATAGGACATACGATAGTTGTATCTGGGGAAGTCGGCAACCATAATGCTCCCTTTCGTATTCGGGAGGTTTGCGTAAATCTCTTCCGTTACGAACGGAATAAACGGGTGCAAGAGTTTGAGCGCGTTCTTTAACACGAAACAAAGCACCGACAGCACGTCCGCTTTTCTGCCCTCGTCCTCGCCGTAGAGCGCGGGTTTGGAAAGCTCGATATACCAATCGCAGAAATCGTCCCAAACGAAGCTGGTAATTAAGTCGCTCGCTACGCCGAGTTCGTATTTGTTGAGGTTTGCCGTTACTTCGCGGATACAGTTTTGGAGTTTAGAAATAATCCATTTATCCGCAGGCGCAAGTTTCACCGTTTCTACGTCGGGAATCTTCTTGCCCTCCGTGTTCATCAACACGAATCGCGCCGCGTTCCAAAGTTTATTGATAAAGTTTCTGCACGATTCCACTTTCGTATCCGAATAGCGGGTGTCGTTCCCAGGTGCTACGCCTGTGAGCAAGGAAAGACGCAAGGAGTCCGCGCCGTACTTTTCAATAACCACAAGCGGGTCGATACCGTTGCCGAGCGATTT
>JAZRBK010000091.1:0-2423 GCA_045635025.1 Candidatus Scatosoma sp. | reverse complement strand
TTATCCATAAACGCGTCGCGCTTATTGAAGTTTGCATATCTTGCAAGGAACTCTTTTCTTCCCTCTACTTTGTCGCCCATAAGCGTCGTTATCATCTTTTCCGCTTTCGCCGCGTCCTCGACGGTTACTTGGATAAGATTGCGCGTAGCGGGGTTCATCGTCGTTTCCCAGAGCTGTTCGGCACTCATTTCACCAAGCCCTTTATAACGTTGCAGTTGATAGCCTTTACCGATTTTTTCTATCTTTTCATTGAGTTCCTTATCGTCGTACGCGTACTCTACCTTATCCCCTTTATATACCTTATACAAAGGCGGCATACCGATATACACGCACCCTGCGTTGACGAGCGGGCGCATATAACGGAAGAAGAACGTAAGCAAGATACAACGAATGTGCATACCGTCTTGGTCGGCATCGGAAAGAATGATAACTTTATGGTAATTGGCTTTTTCCATCTTGAAATCGGGGTCGATACCCGCGCCGATTGCGCTAATCATCGTCCGTATTTCTTCGTTTTCAAGGATTTGGCTGAGCCGTTTCTTCTCTACGTTGAGCGGTTTACCGCGGAGCGGTAATATCGACTGTGTTTGACGAACGCGCGCCTGCTTTGCCGTACCGCCTGCCGAATCCCCCTCGACGATGAAAATCTCGTTGAGTTCGGGTTTTTTCCCCGAGCAACCCGCCAATTTTCCTATCAAAGTGAGTCCGTCGATTTTCTTGGCTTTACGGACGTTGTCTTTCGCCTCTTTCGCCGCGATACGCGATTTTGCCGCGCCTTGCGCCTTTTTGATGATTTCTTCCATCGTCTTTTTGTAGCCGCGCACGTTCTTGAAAGCGTTAAAGCCCTCGATAACCGCCGCTTCTACCGCAGGACGGGCTTCGGTGTTGCCAAGCTTCGTCTTGGTTTGCCCCTCGAATTGTACGACGGCAAGTTTTACCGACAAGACGACGGTAAGTCCCTCGCCGAAATCGTCGCCTTGGAAATTGGGGTCTTTATCCTTTAAGATACCGTTACTTCTTGCGAAATCGTTAAGCACCCTCGTCAAGCCCGAATGGAAACCCATTTCGTGATATCCCCCCTCGGGCGTGGGAATGTTATTGACGAACGAGAACATCTTCTCGCGATAACCGTTATAGTGTTGAATGGCAAACTCCACCTGTACGTCGTTCTTTACCGTCGAATAGTAAATAGGTTGCGCGTATAACTTTCGCTCGCTGTCGTTCAGGCTCTTTACGTAGTCGGAAATACCGCCGTCGAACTTAAACACGACACGGTACGGCTCGCTCTCCAAAGCAAGCTCGTCCACGGCATCGAAAAGGGAGGGTTGCGCTTCGTCCTCTTTCACGAACGCAAACAAATCGTACGCGTCCGTTTCTTCTTGTTTCGCGCTCTCCGCAAACGTTTCTTCGCCGCCCGCTTCTTCTGCGGGAACGTCGGTATTTTCCACGTTTTCGTTCTCTTCGCCCTCGTAGCCCTCTTCGCTATCCTCGCTAAAAAGCATACGGGTACGCTTGGCTTCCGCCATAGAAATACGCTCGTCCACGAGCGTGATTTCCACACCCTTGTTCAAAAAGGCAAGCTGTCTTAATCTTTCCTCTACCGTTTCCAAATCAAACACAATTTCGGAGAACACCGTAGCATCCGGCTTAAACCGCACGAACGTACCTTGACGGTTCGTCTTAATGCCCGTATCTTCAAGCGGTCCGTCGGATAAGCCCGATTCCACCTTTTTCTTACGGGGATTGTATTTAGAGTGGAAACTCATCTTATAAACGCGCTTATTGCGGTAAATCTCTACCTCTAACCATTCGGACAACGCGTTCGTAACCGATGCACCTACGCCGTGCAAACCGCCCGAATACTCGTAATTTCCTTGCCCGAACTTACCGCCTGCGTGCAATTTGGTAAAAACAAGTTGAACACCCGAAACTTTCTCTTTCGGGTGTATATCGGTGGGAATACCGCGCCCGTTATCTTCTACGGAAGCGCTTCCGTCCTCGTGTAAAGTTACCTTGACTTTGTTTGCATAACCGTTCGCCGCTTCGTCGATAGCGTTGTCCACAATCTCCCAAAGAATGTGGTGCAAGCCCTTTACCCCTGTCGAACCGATGTACATACCGGGGCGCATACGGACGGCATCAAGCCCTTCGAGCACTTCTAAGTTTTTCGCACTGTACTCTGCTTTCTTTTCGTCTTTTCTCTCTTCCTTTGCCATTTTATCCTCTACTTATCCTTTTTACGGCTTAGAAATATTTCCGTGTTATCCACAAAATATTTTAGCCGTAATCTACCATTTTATATCATTATAACATCTTTTTCCATTTTTTTCAAACGTTTGAGCGTAAATATTTTTCCGCTTAACCGCTTATTTCGTCCAAAATCTCTAAAATACCCGCAAAACTCCCCGCTTCAAAGTCGGGTT
>JAZRBK010000090.1:0-2820 GCA_045635025.1 Candidatus Scatosoma sp. | reverse complement strand
TGGAATGCATTTTCCAAGTCTTATCGCCAACGTCGAATTCGGGTTTTTCGCCAAGCAAATCCATATTTGCTTGCCATAAGGAGGCTATCGTTCCTACGTCTTTCCAATATCCTTCGAATTGGTAAGAGAACATTTTTTCTCCTGCGTTTAACATGGCAGGTAAAACGTCTTTTCCGAAATCTTTGGAGGAGTTGGGGTTCGCGTCGTCCGCCTCCAAATACTTGAATAATTTCTCCGCTTTGAATATGTAAATACCCATCGAAGCCAACGTGCTCTTAGGTTGTTTGGGTTTTTCTTCAAATTGATAAATCGAACCGTCCTCACGCGTGTTCAAAATCCCGAACCGCGAAGCCTCGCTAAGCGGTACGTCGATTGCCGCTATCGTACAATCCGCGCCCGTTTCCTTATGCGCTTTGAGCATTGCTGCATAGTTCATTTTATAGATATGGTCGCCCGAAAGAATTAACACGTATTCGGGGTTATACATCTTCATAAAATGCAGATTTTGATAAATGGCGTTCGCCGTACCCGCATACCAAGAGGAATTGGTTTTCGCTTGATACGGGGATAAAATATGTACGCCCCCGTACGTTCTGTCTAAATCCCAAGGCTGCCCGTTCCCAATATATTCGTTGAGAATGAGCGGTTGGTATTGCGTAAGCACGCCTACGGTATCAATACCCGAGTTAATGCAGTTGGACAGCGGGAAATCGATAATACGGTATTTCGCGCCGAACGCAACGGCAGGTTTTGCGATATTCGTGGTTAAGGCGTAAAGACGGCTACCCTGTCCGCCCGCCAAAAGCATCGCAACGCATTCTTTCTTTCTTTGCATAAAGAACCCCCTTCAATCAATTTATTTTTTTCAAATACACGCAAGTCAGTTTCGGAAGGTCGAATAAAATCGAATACTCCTTACCATGGCTATACGCTTTTTCCGTTTTATAAATATATTTTTTCACGCTGCCGTACCCTCCGAAACGGGTTGCGTCGCTATTGAAAATTACGCGGTATTTCCCTTGCGTAACCCCTAAGCGGTAACCTCTAAGGTCGGAGCCCGAAAAATTGAGTATGACGACGATTTCATTGCCCGCTCTGTCCTTACGCTTGTAGGCGAGAAAGTTCGCGGCGCTATCGTCCGCTGCCAACCATTCAAATCCCTCCCAACTATCCTCAATTTCATAAAAAGCAGGCGTGTTTTTATAAATAGTATTGAGCTCTTTTACCGTATCGGAAAGCTTTTTGTGGAGCGGATATTCCTTTAAGAAAAACTCTATTCCCTCTTTATAATTCCATTCCTTAAACTGCCCGATTTCCGAGCCCATAAAGTTGAGTTTTTTGCCAGGGTGCGACATCATATACCCAAGGAAGGAACGCACGCCCGCAAACTTTTCCTCATATTCACCAGGCATTTTTCCGATAAGCGATGCTTTTCCGTGCACCACCTCGTCGTGTGAAATAGGCAACACGTAATTTTCCGAAAACGCATACATCATCGAAAACGTAAGCTTGTTATGATTATACTGCCTGTATACGGGATTGAGCGAAAAATAGGATAAAACGTCGTTCATCCAACCCATATTCCACTTAAAATTAAACCCAAGTCCTCCCATGCTCGTAGGACGGGTAACCATAGGCCAAGCGGTCGATTCTTCCGCTATCATAAGGGCGTGAGGAAAATAGGAAAACACCGCTTCGTTAAGTCTACGCAAAAACGCCATCGCTTCCAAGTTCTTGTTTTCACCGTAAATATTCGGTACCCATTCTCCCGGTTGCTTATCGTAATCAAGATAAAGCATCGAAGCAACCGCATCCACGCGAAGCCCGTCGATACGGTAGTTTTTGAAGAGGAAAATCGCGCTCGAAATCAAGAAAGAAAACACTTCTCCCCTGCCGTAATCAAACTTTCTCGTTCCCCAACCTTTGTTCTCCATTCTGTCCCATTGCGAGGCTTCGTATAAAGGTTCGCCATCGAATTCATACAGCCCGAACGCATCTTTTGGGAAATGCGCAGGGACCCAATCGAGAATAACGCCTATCCCCGCCCTGTGGAAGCTATCCACAAGATACATAAAATCTTTCGGTTCGCCAAGACGGGAGGTAATCGCAAAGTAACCCGTTACCTGATACCCCCAAGACCCGTCGAACGGATGTTCCGTAAGCGGCATAAGCTCCACGTGCGTATAACCCATTTTTACAACGTAATCGACAAGCTCGATTGCGAGCTCGCGATAGGTGTAATAATTGCCGTCCTCGTGCTTTCTCCAAGAAAGAAGATTGACCTCGTACACGTTCATCGGCGAAGCATAAATATTGATATGTTTTTGCTTGTCCCGATATTCCTTGTCCGACCATTTATATCCCGATAAATCGTAAACTTTGGAGGCATTGGACGCTCCCTCTTTGGGCGTTTCCGAGTGGAAAGCGTACGGGTCGGCTTTGTAAAGTGTTCTGCCGTCCCTCGTGCGAATGCAATATTTATAGGCGTCAAACTGCTTTACGTTTGGAATAAACACCTCGAACGTTTGCCCGTCTACGAGCCGTTCCATTACGTTTGCGGTTTCATTCCAAGCATTAAAATCCCCCACGACGGAAACCGAATCCGCGCGGGGTGCCCATACGCGGAACGTATATCCGCGTTTCTTGCCGCAAACAGTCGAGTGTGCCCCCATCAATTCATACGTTTCAAAGTTTTCTCCGTGATGAAATAAATGTAATGGCAAATCCGTATTGCGAGCTTTCATATATCCTCCATAAATTAAGAAATATCATAAAGATATATCTTTTAATATCTCTTATCAATAGTATAGCACAAAAAAT
>JAZRBK010000089.1:0-2002 GCA_045635025.1 Candidatus Scatosoma sp. | reverse complement strand
ACCAATTGGGCGTGGATATGTCATGGGAAACCTTTGAGGACGTTTGTAAAAAGCTGACCTCTGTAAAAGGCTTGATATTTGAAACGAATAAGGACGCGCTGTTAAAGGATTGAGGTGTTGAATATGGAAGTGATTTTGAGTGCCGCAAAGGAGAATATGACGGCTGCGATTCAAAAAGCGATTGACGAATGCTTTTTGAGTGGCGGCGGTACGATTGTTCTTGAAAAGGGGACGTACGAAATAGGCGGTATTCGTTTACGTTCGAACTGTACCCTGTATTTGAAAGAAGGGGTAAATTTGAAAGGCGTACGTGACATTGGAGCGTACAATATTTTGGCAAACGATGTGGTTGAGCCTGTGGGTGAAGAGTACAAAACGGATGTTCTTTGGACGCCACCGCACGTGAGAAAAACCTTTGATCATATGACGAAAGCGGGTAGTCGTTGGAACAATGCGTTGATTCGTATTCTCGATGCGCACGACGTTGCGATTATTGCCGAAAAAGGGGCAGTTATCGACGGTTCGGATCCTTATGATGAGTTGGGGGAAGAACGGTATCGCGGTCCGCACGGAATTGCTTATCATCATTCCAAAAATATCCGCTTTAAAGGGTATTTAATTCGCAATACGGGCAACTGGGCGCACATAGGATATCAATCGCAAAATATCACCTATCAAAACATTGTGGTACAAGGCGGACACGACGGTATTCACAATTCTTCTTGTGATAATTACACGATAGAAAATTGCGAATTTTATACGGGCGACGATTGTGTTGCTGGCTTTGATAATTACAACGTCGTCGTAAGGAACTGTATATTGAACTCTGCATGTAGCGGTATGCGTTTTGGCGGTGCTGATGTCTTGGTGGAAAACTGTCATTTTTACGGCCCCGCACAGTACGTGTTCCGTGGCGCTATGTCTTTGGCGGACAAAATTGCAGGAAAACCTTCCCCTCGCGTAAACGGTGGAAAAATGTTGGCGTTGTTCACCTATTATTCGGACTTTTCACTCAACGTTCGCCGTCTTCCGAAGAATATAGTCGTACGGAATTGTAAAGTGGAAAATTGCGCGCGTTTCTTGCATTTTGACTTTACGGGGACGCACACTTGGCAAAAGAATAAACCCTTGGTGGAAATCACCTTTGACAATATACGGGCGAGCGGTATCACCTTGCCGTTCAATGCATACGGCAGCGCGGAAACGCCGTTGACTTTACGTGTTAAAAATTGTGATATTCAATTTTCGACGCAGACGGATTGCGCGATTCGTTCGGGGAATTTTGCGTTGATTGATGTAGAAGATACGGGTTTTGAAAACGTAACGGACGCTCTCGTAAAGGGATACGGCGGTGAAGGGGAAATTCTCGCAGAAAACGTGCTCGGCGTGAAACGTTTACTTAATAAAGTGGACGAGAAATTTGAAAGCGATAATATTTGATGAAAAAGTGGTAGGGTTGTAAGATGGTGCAAAAGCAAGATTTATTTCCCCCAGTAAACATGTTCGGGAACTTATATTTCGTGGGTACAAAGCCTGCTTCTACGCACGTGGTTGATACGGGTGAAGGGCTTATCGTGTTTGATACTGGTTATCAGCATTCTTTATATGTAGTGATTGATAACATGTACCGAATGGGCTTAAAGCTCGCGGATGTGAAATACATATTCTTAACGCATGGACATATTGATCATTTGGGTGGAGCAAAAGCTTTGCGTGATTTGACAGGCGCGAAGATCGCGCTCGGTGCAGAGGACAGAGAGTATGCCAATGGGCAGTTGGATCTGTCCTATGCCAAAGAGTTAGGTATGGTATTTAAAGAAACGTTTGAACCCGACATTCTACTCCATGACGGGGACGAAATTACTCTTGGGAAAACAACGGTTCGGGCGGTAGCAACGCCTGGGCACACGCCTGGGGCGATGTCCTTCTTCTTCGACGTGACGGATGGTAACGAAACCTTCCGCGCGGGTTTGCATGGCGGTATGGGCATCAATACGATGTG
>JAZRBK010000088.1:0-3968 GCA_045635025.1 Candidatus Scatosoma sp. | reverse complement strand
GGGAAGAGTGCGGCGGATTACGTGCAAAACGGTTCGCGCGGGCATAACGCCGTAAACGTGTTCAACGGCAAGAATATCGGTTACGTCGTGCCGCAAAAACTCGATAAAGACCTTGACGGGAACGTAAAACTCTTTTTCCGTGTAACCAATACCTTTAACGATTGCGTAATTAAGGTGAAATGCGGGGAGAAAGTATTGCTTGAAAGAAAGAAGAAGATTGCCGTTCCGGGCGAAATGGAAACGTTGATTTTGGCGGCGGCGAAGTTAAAAGAGCTTGACAGGGATATAGAAGTGTCTTTGGAGGTGCAACAATGAAAAAAACGCATTTGACTTGCGTAGAATGTCCTATCGGTTGTCAAATCGAAGTGGAAACGGACGGGGAGAAGGTGCTTTCCGTTAAAGGAAATAGCTGTCCGCGCGGAAAAACGTATGCGGAAAACGAGGTGGTTTGCCCTCGCCGTGTGATAACTTCTACCGTAAAGACAAAAGACGGGCGTATGGTGCCCGTAAAGACGGATAAACCCGTAAAAAAGAGCGATATTTTCGAGGTTATGCAAAAAATTAACGCGCTCGTTTGTGAATTGCCCGTGCAAATCGGGGATATACTACTTGCAAACGTTAGCGAGGATATCCATCTGATAGCGACGAGAAATATGGAATAAGGCGGTAAATTAAAAAAATGAAGGACTATTTTGGAAAGAATGCGGATAGATTAAAAAAGAAGAAATTGTTTTTGTTCGATATGGACGGAACGATTTATCTTGGCGATAGCTTATTCGACGGGATTTTGGAGTTGTTCCAAAAAATTGAAGCGATAGGCGGCAAGTACGCGTTCATCACGAATAATCCGACGAAATCGGTTAAAGATTATATCAAGAAATTGAATAAAATGGGCGTAACGGGGATTGACGAAAGCAATTTCTTCACGTCGGCGCAAGCGGCGGGTATGATTTTGAAGGAAAAGTTTGGGGATAAGCTTATTTACGCGCAAGGCAGTAAGTCGTTTATAAAAGGTTTGCGCGCCGAGGGCGTTAACGCCGTTGGGAAGTATACGGAGAACGCCGTAGCCGTGCTCGTGTCTTACGATAACGAATTGACGGCGCAAAAACTCACGGATACTTGCAAAATGCTTACCAAACACGACTTGCCTTACTTTGCCACCAATCCCGATTGGGTGTGCCCTGTGGAGTTCGGGTTTGTGCCCGATTGCGGTTCAATGTGCGTAGGGATAGAAAAAGCTACGGGAAAAACGCCGATTTTCATTGGAAAACCCGAACCGCTTATGATTTTCGAGTTAATGAAAAAGTTCTCTTGCGAAAAATCGGAAACGGTGGTAGTCGGCGATAGATTGTATACGGATATCGCCTCTGGGAATAACGCAGGCGTAGATACGGTGTGTGTGCTCTGCGGCGAGGTGAAGCTTTCCGACGTGGAAAAAGCGGCGAAAAAAGACTTGCCTACGTTTGTATTCGAGCATACGAGCACGATTTTAGATGATTAAAGCTAAAAAGTTATTAACACGGTTTTTCGTGTAGAAACGTTATTAAATAATCCATAAGGAGGTTTTACGTATGTGGGAAGAAATAATTAGACAATTTTACCTCTTGCCCGAAATCTTTTTGGCGGTAATACTCGGCTTTATGATTGGTTTCGAGCGGAAAATCCGTTCCAAGGAAGCGGGTATTCGTACGCATACCATCGTTTGTTTCGGGGCGGCGTTGATGACAATCGTGTCGAGAAACATTGGCAGCGGCGACCCGGGGCGTATTGCGGCGCAAATCGTAACGGGTATTGGTTTCCTCGGCGCAGGTATGATTGTGTACCGCCAACACGAGGTTAAAGGGCTTACGACGGCGGCGGGTGTATGGACTACGGCGGGTATCGGTATAGCTTGCGGAGCAAGCTTGTACGTCGTAGCGGTATGCGGAACGTTGCTGATGATAGCAATACAGTTTGTTTTACACGCGAACGTTAGGGCATTCCACGCAAAGAAATCCTATTCAGTCAAGATAGAGTTCTATCAAACGGGGGAGGAAAACCTTAAAATCAAAGAGATTTTCGGTACGGATAGGTTTAATCACCTCGTTATCAAGCGGGAGAACGGCACGGTGATTTACAGCGCGACGCTCAACACCGAGCGGGAGTATTCTTCCAGTCTGCTCAACAAGATTATGGCGGAGAATGATTTTATTTGTTCGATAGAACGCTGTGACAACGATTAAAGTATACATAACAAAGGGTGAATAGGCGAAAACTTGCTAAAATTGCCCCAAAATCAGCTAAACAACTTAAAAACACGTAAAAAACAGGGTAAAAAAAGTATTTTTATCCTGTTTTTACATAAGTACTATGTCTAACATAATACCTATGTCTGACATAATACGTAAAAGGAAAAAGATTTCTCTGCATAGTACAAACCTTCCCCGACATACGATAGATAGGCGTTGAAAACGCGTGTAAACATCGGTGGGAGGTAGACGGGCGTGTTTTTAGATTTTTTATGGGGTATTCTTGGTAAAATCGTTTTTTTTACGGGTACGATTGGAACGAAGAGCTCTTTTCCAAGACCGCTTTCTAAGGAAGAGGAGGAAAAGTACCTTGCGTTAGCGGCGCAGGGAGATAAGGCTGCGAAAGATTTGCTTGTCAAGCATAATATGCGTTTGGTGGCGCATATCGTCAAAAAATACACGGGCGCGGCGGAAACGGACGATTTGATTTCGGTGGGGAGTATCGGGTTAATCAAGGCAATCGGTACGTATCAGGCGGGGCACGGAACGACGCTTGCGACTTATACGGCTCGGTGCATTGAAAACGAGATTTTAATGCTCATTCGGGCGAATAAAAAGCATAAAAATAATTTATCGCTCTCCGACCCCGTTGGGGTGGATAAAGACGGGAACGAACTCACGCTTATCGACCTGCTTTTTGAAAAAGAGGATTGCGTGTTCGAACAGGTAGAACGCTCCGTTCGGCGGGAAAAACTGCTCAAAGAAATCAAAAAACTCCTCACGCAAAGAGAATACACGATTTTATGTTTGAGATACGCGCTCAAAGGGGGAATACCGTTGCCGCAAAGGGAAGTGGCGAACGTTTTGAAGATTTCCCGCTCGTACATATCCCGTATTGAGAAACACGCGATAGAAAAACTGCGCGTAAAGCTCAATCCCGAAGATTTTTTGGAATAACGGTTTTGGTAGGGGTAAAGTTAAAACGCGCATCTAATCATAGGCGCATTATAGTTATCGGCAAGTCTAAGCCGCCCCTAAGCCGTTATGTGGGCGGGGATTGCCGCTCGGCAGAGATTAAATTATAAAAAAATCTGTAATTTTTTCCAAAAAAGCGGAAAAATCTGCCTTTGTAAACTTGAAATTATTCTCAAAATATGGTATACTGTATTTGCTTAAATGGGTGGGTACGGATTTTTTTTGCTCCGTTCGTCGTTTGTTTTTGCGAAATAATACAGGAAAAAATATTTTGGAGGATTTCATAATGACAATATCACAAGATGTTGCACAGATGTTCTGCGTTGCCAAAGGCGCAGGCGTTGCTCGCCACGAAAACGCTGCCATTCCCGAAGAAGGCAAGTGGGTTCATGCGAAAGAAATTAAAGATATCAGCGGTTTCACCCACGGTATCGGTTGGTGCGCCCCTCAACAAGGCGCTTGTAAGCTTAGCTTGAACATCAAGCAAGGTATCATTCAAGAAGCGCTCGTAGAAACGATTGGTTGCTCGGGTATGACGCACTCCGCGGCTATGGCTGCCGAGATTTTGCCCGGGAAAACCCCGCTCGAAGCGTTGAATACCGACCTTGTTTGCGATGCTATCAATACGGCGATGAGAGAGCTTTTCTTGCAAATCGTATACGGACGTTCGCAATCGGCGTTCTCCGATGACGGTTTGTCGATTGGCGCAGGGCTTGAAGACCTCGGCAAAGGACACCGTTCGCAGGTAGGTACGATGTACTCTAC
>JAZRBK010000087.1:0-1021 GCA_045635025.1 Candidatus Scatosoma sp. | reverse complement strand
GGGATTGAACACGCGTTGCTCCCTGAAAAAGGGCTCGTCGTTGCGGGCGACGTCGTTATCGGCGCGGATTCGCATACCTGTACGTACGGCGCGCTCGGCGCGTTTTCGACGGGCGTCGGCTCGACGGATATGGCGTGCGGTATGGCGACGGGGAAGGCTTGGTTCAAAGTTCCCTCCGCGATTAAGTTCGTGCTGAAAGGGAAACTTAGCAAGTACGTATCGGGCAAGGACGTGATTTTGCATATCATCGGCAAAATCGGTGTGGACGGCGCGTTGTATAAATCGATGGAGTTCGTCGGTGAGGGCGTTTCCGCGCTGTCCGTTTACGATAGATTGACGATTTCGAATATGGCGATTGAAGCGGGCGCAAAGAACGGCATTTTCGAGGTGGACGAACAAACAAAGGCGTATTTGAAAGAACACGCTCCCCATAGAGAGTTTACCGTCTACAAAGCAGACGCGGACGCCGTTTACGACGAAACGTACGAAATCGATTTAAGCGAAATCCGTTCGACGGTGGCCTTCCCGCATTTGCCCGAGAACACCAAGACGTTCGACGAAATCGGCGACGTGGCTATCGACCAAGTGGTTATCGGTTCTTGCACGAACGGGTATTATAAAGACTTAGAAGAAGCGGCGCAAATCCTCAAAGGCAAAAAAGTTGCTAAGCGTGTACGTGCGATTATCATTCCCGCTACGCAGGATATCTACCTCAAAGCGATGGAGAACGGGCTCTTAAAGATTTTCATTGAAGCGGGCTGCGTGGTTTCCACACCCACTTGCGGACCTTGCCTTGGCGGGCATATGGGTATTTTGGCGGCAGGCGAAAGAGCGGTCGCTACGACGAATCGGAACTTCGTCGGGCGTATGGGCGACGTTACGTCGGAAGTGTATCTCGCGTCCCCCGCGGTTGCGGCGGCGAGTGCGGTAGCGGGGAAAATAGCCGACCCCTTGGAGGTAATGAGATGATTTTTAACGGAAAAGCAATTAAGTACGGCGATAACGTCGATACGGACGTAAT
>JAZRBK010000086.1:0-9007 GCA_045635025.1 Candidatus Scatosoma sp. | reverse complement strand
AACAACAACTGCCCCGCGTTTAGATGCGGGGCAGTTGTTATTTATCACATTCACTTGTTTGTTCCCACTCGACGGGCGGGGTTGCTTTTCGCAAAACCTTTTTCACGCGGTTAAGTTCTATGGGAGCGGTGTCGTCGTCGCAATAACGCACGGTGTCCACCAAGACGATTTGTTCGATTTGCCGCCGCCCCATACGCACCCACACGTAATCGCCGGGTTTCGTCGATTTACTTTCGTCCAAATACCAATAGCTACAACCTTTGCAACCTTTCGGGCTAACGCCGACGAAGAGATATTTCCCCGTTTTCGCCTCGTACGGAGCGAAGGTTTTCTCGTACTCCGCTTTCAAAGCGGTTGCAAACGCTTCGATTTGTTTTCTGTGTAAAATCAACGAATACACACCGCCAAGTAGCCGTTTCTTATCCGACGAACGCATTAAAAAGTGTATCGACATCACGCAGTCGTGTAAACGCCTTTCCTCACGGGAACATTCTTTATTCCCCGCCGCATACGGATAAAAATCCACGGTGAGCCCCGCTTTTTCAAACGCAAGAGAGTACTCCGAGACAAAACCTCCCGCAAGCAAACGGAACGCGGAAACTATCCAATTTTCTATTTCGTCTTTGGAAAAGTTTTCCCCGATTTCCCGATAGGAAATATATTCGTTTTTCAGGGTAATTTCCGTTTTCGCCCAAAACCCGCCGTTCGAAGCGTCCGCGCCCACAACGGAAAAGGAAAACTCCGTTCCCTGTAAAGTTAAAGCCGACATAACTCGCCCTCTTCTCTTTCGTAATCGTTATCTTCATTATTATAACACGAAAGAAAAGAACGGTCAACGTTTTTACGCCGTTTTTATACGGTTTTTAATCGTTTCTGCGCGATTTTTAAGCGTTATTTTGCCCTGCGTTTTCTATTCGTCGCGTACCTGCCCCCGTCGGAAGCATTTGTCCCGCCGTGTTTTGCGCTCCTTGCGAATTTTCCAATTTTAAGGAAGAAAGATACGCGGCGTACTCCTCCTCGGTAATTTTAGGCACTTTGCCGTTTTTCGTTTTAGAAGCTCTACTCATATAAAATCCTCCGTTTGGGAAATCATAAAAAGTATGCCCTACTTTTTCCTTTTTATTCAAATCAACTACGCATATTAACCCTTAGCTTTTTAGAAAAGAATACAAAACAGATTGCCTTTTCCCTCGTTGACAATGCGGGCGATGGTGCGGCGCATTTTTCTACGCAATTCTATTGGCATACCGTTGTTTTTCCCCGAAAGTTCGTCCTCGACGAGCGCACGCAAAGACTTGCCGAAGATATTCGTTTCCCAAACCTTTTCCGTGCCCTCTTCGTAATTTTTCAAGGTTTCGTCGATAAAATCTTCCCCTTGCTGTTTCGTGCCGATAATCGGATTTACCGAACCGCTCACGTCCACTTTTACGATATGATAACTCGCCGCGTTCGCCTTAAACTCTACGCCGTAACCCGCACTACGTTTGATAAGCTTGGGTTTTTCGAGCTCGTAATCGCTCTCGCAGGGATAGACGATACCGTAGCCGTTTTTCTCCGCTTCAAAGAGCGCGTCTTTGATTTTGTCGTAACCCTTTTTCACCCCCGCAAGAGCGCGCACGTATTGCATAATTTCAAGTTCGTTTTCAAGCGTTTCGCCGCACTCTTCGCTGAGCATTCGATAGAACAAATCTTCCTTAACTTCGACGTTCATCTCGACCCTGCCCCTGCCGAGTTCCATTTTTAAGGCGATTGGATTGACGAAATCGTCCCCCTCTTCAAAGAGATTTTCAAGAGCGAAACAATCACGCATTTTTACAAGCGAAGGGGCTACTTTTTTGAGTTTCCCAAGCAAGCTTGCCACCACTTTGTTTTCCTCGTCGAACGATTGCAACCAATCGGGAATACGCACGTCGATACTCGTTACGGGGAACTCGAAAAGCGCCGTCTGTAAAATCGTTTGAATATCCGCTTCCGTCATCGTTTCAACGTTAACTGCCACTACCGACGCTCCGTACTTTTCTTCAAGCGAGCTTTTCAATGCGTTCTGCTTTTCGGGTTTTTTCGAGTTCAAAACGATAACGAACGGTTTTCCAATCGTTTTGAGTTCGGCAACGGCACGTTCTTCTGCCTCGATATACGCGCTGCGCGGGATTTCCGTAATACTCCCGTCCGTCGTTACGAGCACCCCAATCGTGGAGTGTTCGCGAATGACTTTTTGCGTGCCGAGCTCCGCCGCCCGTTCAAAGGGCATAGCCTCTTCCTGCCAAGGCGTTTTGACAAGACGGGGATTGCCGTCCTCCTCAAACCCGCTCGCTCCCTCGACGGCGAACCCTACGCAGTCCACGAGCCGTACCGATGCCTCCGCTCCTTTCGCCACCGCGATTCTTGCCGCTTTTGCCGGTACGAACTTGGGCTCGGTTGTCATAACCGTTTTTCCAGCCGCCGACTGCGGCATCTCCGTCGTCATCACCGCGCGAGCGCTTTCCTCTGCCAAAGGAATGACGAGTGTTTCCATAAAACGCTTGATAAACGTGGATTTTCCCGTACGGACGGGTCCTACTACGCCTACGTAAATATCTCCGTCCGTGCGATTTGCAATGTCTTCGTATACGCTATAATTTTCCATCAACGACCTCCCATCGTGATTGCGCGGATAGGTATTTTCTTTTTATCCCCAAGCGAAATCGTGGCGTAGGCATAAAAAAATCTCCGCAGGCAAACCTTACGGTTTACTATATGCGAAGACTTTCTTGTTTATGAACGTTTTTTTAGCTTTGCCTCTCGTTTTCGCCGCCTGCAAAAGCGCGCTTGCTCGTCGCTTCCTCTACGGCTAAGTAATCTTTATCGTCGGAAAAATCACGCGGCTCGTCGTATTCCCCGCCGAGTGCCTCTATCGCGTATTTGAGTTCTTGGAACTCCACGAACCCAATCGTTTTATCCTCGATTTTTTCAAGCAAATGCGGGAGCGCCCGCTCGTCGCCGTACGCCGCCAAATAACTCGCGCGCATCGGCGTTTCCTCGCCCGTCAGGAACGCGGAAAGGAGGGTTTTGAATATCTCCTCGTCCCGCATTTTTACCCGAGAAAGGATTTCGAGCATATACTCTTTCCCTTTACCCGCCTGATAGGCTTCAAGCGCCTTTTCCTTGATTTTATCCGCGTGCCGCTTGAAAATATCCACGACGTCGCTTTTCAATTCCTCGTCCGCTTCTCCGTCCAAGAGCAAGGCAAAATAACTTTCGAACGCGCGCTCGTCCTCACCGATGAGGTTAACCGCGTACGTAGCCGACAGGGTATCGTTTCCGTTCAGCAAGGGTAAAAGCGTTTCTACCGCTCCGCGCTTTTCGATTTCCGCGCATAAAAACTCGGGCACGGGTACGTCGCCGCGCAAATGCGCGCAAAGCGCTTCCGTGAGCTCGGTATCCGACATTTTTGCATAGTATTCCTTGGGCGTACATTTGATTTTCGCCACGTAAGTATCCCCAAACTTCTTATACAGGCGGGGAATAATATCTTCCCACTGTTTTTCCGTGTATTTGTTCTTGTTTTCTTCCATAAATTGCGTCAGCTTTTCATCGAAAAGTCCGTCGAAATCTATCAATTTCATATTTGTTCCTCACTCGTTTTTTCTACCGTTTCGCCGCTTTCCTGCAAGCCCGTTTCCGCAACCTTTTTCGTCGCCGTTTCCGCTCTGCCCGTCGCAAGGGAGAGGAGATTTTGTACCCGTTCTGGATTTGCATCCAACGCGCGGGCTACCGCCGTAAGGTCGCCGCCCAATTCTTTCAAGCCTGCAAGCACGAAAATCGCGCAAGCCAAATCGTCCGTATTCTCAATAGCTTCCAACCCCTCGTTTTGCGCGAGCGCTTTATATAAGCTCTCCGCCGCCACTTTGAGCTTTTTTCCGTATACGTCGTTAATCGCGACGAAGCGGGAAGCAATTTTGGCATAGCCCTCGATAAAACGTTTGCGTTTCTTCCTGCCGATAACGATTTTTGAAAGGCACAAATCGCGGTAGATATGGCAAAGCACCAACCCAAGCTCCATATCCTCGTTGCGCTCGTATAACATCCTAAGCGTTTCTATCTTTAACACGTCAAGCACTTCACAATCAAGCAACACCTCGCGCACGAACTCGTCCGCGCCCACGTGCACCGCCGTTGCGAGCGCAAGATACTGTAAATCGTGGTCGGCTCCGTCCATTTCATCGAACGCCCAACGGAAATACCCGTCGTGCAAAGCGAGCAATCCAAAAAGCTGCGCCTCGTCCCCCGTACATTTGCCCGCCTGTATCATCATTCTGCAACGTTCCTCGCGTTCTTCTTGGGGCAGGTGGTAAAAATACGACGGCTCGGGCAATTCTTCGCCTTGTATCTCGCCGCGATTTTTCAAAGCACGAAGATAATATTTCGCCACTTCGGCATCGGGGTATACCGTACAAAGGACGTCGAACGTGCGTTCCGCCTCGTCGAGCATACCGCTTAAAAATGCCGCCACCCCCTTAAAATAGAGCATTCTCCCATCGTAAGGGAGTTTCTCTTCTAAAAGGCAGAACTTTTTATACGCTTCCTTATGCAAGCCGTTTTCGCAACATACCGTCGCCACCTTGTAAAGTTCTTCCGTGTCCGTTTGTTCCAATTCGTATAATTGATACGCGATAGCGCGACTCTCATCCTGTCTACCTTGTTCTAAATACACGGCGGCGAGCGTCGCCAACACTTTCACTTCGTTTGGATAGTCTTTCAAAAGCTCTATGCAAATCGTTTCCGCCTTTTCCGTTTCTCCCTGCAAAAGATAGGCTACCGCCTGCATTTCTTGGGCGGAAGCGTACTCTTTCGCCCCTTTCGCTACCCCCGAAAGCGCGGCGATAGCACGTGCGGAATCCCCGTGCTTCAACGCTTTTGAACCCAGTTCCACTTCCTTGGAATAGTCGGCGAGTTCAGGCGGGTAGACGAAACGGAATAAGTCCCGTTTGGATTTGGAAAAAGCGTCTACGATATCCATTTTCGTCTCTTCGGGCAAGCTCGCGTCCGCGTCGATGAGTTTATTATAATAATAAGCGGAAGCCGCTTCGTTTCCCACGTTTAAGTAGTTGACGGCAAGTCCCTCGTATACGTCGGGTAAATCCTCGTCCGCCGCTACGTCTAAGAAACGGTAAAACCAGTTAATCGCCGACAAATGCAAACCCATTCCCTCGTAAATATCCGCAAAACGCGCAAAAACGTCTACGTCCTCGCCGTAGCCGTTCAATTCCTCGTACGCAAAACGGAGCGCGGAGAGATATTTCCCCTCGTTGTAAAACTTATCCGCTAATTTTGCGAGCCGTTTTCGGCTATAATCAATCGCCATCGTTTTGCTTGCCATATTTTCTTTCTATCCTGTATCCTGTCCCGTTTTCTGCCTTTCGTTCTATCTTTATTAAGGATTGTCCGCCTCTTTCTCGGGGTCTGTTTCCCCTGCTTTTTCCGCGCGGGCAAACAATGCGTCGGTATCTTCTTGCGTGAACTCGTAATCGGTGTTACAGTAATGACAATGCACCTGTACGCTCCCGTTTTCGCGGATAATATCGTCCACTTGCGCTTTGCCGAGCGTGAGCATTACCCGTCCCAAATATTCGCGCGAACAGTTACAGCGATAGGTTGCCAAGCGGGTTTCCCATACCCGTTCGTCGGGCGAGAACGCCGCTTTTGCGCAAGCTTCTATCCCCCGTTCCTTTACCGATTGCAAAAGCGTTTCCAAATCCGTTTCCGCCGTTTGCGCTAACGCGTTTTCCGTTGCGAACGGCAACGGTTGGAGCGCCGCTACTCCCGCAAACGCACATTCGCCTTTGCCGTCGAGCTCGACGACCGTTTTTATGAAGGTGGGGAGCTGTTCGCTAATGCGGAAATACTCCTCGAACGCCTCGTCCACGCCCCCGCCGACAGGGATAGCACACGAACCCACAAACGGACGGTTATACCCGTCGTCGCGGATAATCGTAAGCGCGCCCTCGCCGAGCGTTTCCACTTCATTACCCGTCGCCTGTGCATTGCCGACGTAGCCCCGAAGCGCTAACGCGCGGTTCCCCGAAACGCCTATATCGCCCCCCTCGCCGTTTGCCTGCACGGACAGGGAAACTTCGCCCAAATCCCGTTTCAAACAGCTGCTCATATACGTCATAACGGAGAGCGCTTTGCCAAGTACCAACGCCGAAGAAGCGGAAAGTTTATGTCTTTTTATTCCCTCGTTTACAATCGCCGTCGTATCGGCAAGCGTGAGGGATACTTGCCCGTCAAACACGAGCGTACGTAATACGTTGTCCATTTTTACTCCTTTTGCGCGAGGAAACAAAGTCTGTCGCTCACGGTTTTGTCTTCGCCGAGATGTCCCTCTACGCTAAGCAAGGTAAACCCGTTTTTTGAAAGAGCGGAAAGGATTTCCTCCTCTTCGTATATATATTGAACGTGTTTTTCGTCGGTGCGCTCGAACGCACCGTCCGCCCTGCGGGCAAAAAGCGTAACGTCCATTTCCGCCACGTCGCCGTCCACTTTATTAAAGGCGAGATAGGTAATATCCTCCCTGTCGTCCGCGCTCACAGTATTTGCAATCTTTTGCGTAAACTTGCGTTTCGAGCTAATATCGAACAGGAAAATCCCCCCTTTTTTGAGCGCACCGTTTATGTTTTTGAACGCCGCGTTAAGCTTATTTTTCGGCAGATAATTGATACAGTCGTTAATCGCCGTTACGAAATCGAACCGTTTGGGGAGCTTTTTTTGGGCTATATCGCCGAGTACGTATTCGCTCCGAACCCCGCTTTTGAGCGCTTTTTCTTGCGCGTAATCGAGCATTTGAGGCGAAACGTCCATTCCCGTCATCTGATAGCCCTGTTTTTGGAATGCGCGCGTAAACCAGCCTCCCCCGCAGCCGACGTCCAAACCGCTTTGCAAGGGGAAGTTTTTCAGCTTCAAAATTAAATACTGCGACCACTTTTCATAGTCGCAGTCGTCATTGAGATATTCAAACCATTTGGCAAGATTCGTATACGCCGCAGTTTTCATATATTCCCCTCTCTTTGGGAAAGGGTGGGGTTTGCAACCTCGCGCGCCCCACCTTTTTGTTTCGTTTTATTCGCCTAAAAGTTTCGGCGGTTTTCTCTTTTTCTTTTTATCGTCGTCTTGCAAAGCGCGTTCGCGCTCTTCGAACTGCTTGTTATATTCCACGTACCGAAGCTCGTCTTTATGTTCCTGCGCGTAGGCTTCCGTTTCGTCGATAATCGTCTGCTTGCTTTCGCGGAGTTTTTTCAAATCCTCACGCGAGAAAGAAGCGGGGAGTTCGTACATTTGCGTTCCGTCGTCGATAGGTTTGATGGGACGGGCTACCAAGCGGGATTTGCCGTAAGAGAGCAATATTCTTTGGTATTCCACCGAGTTTTCGAGCGCTTCGTCCACCGCCGACGAGGAAGAACCGTCTTTGCTGTAAATACCTCTGTTGACGCGCGCGCCTTGGATTTTCGGGTTGATATATCTGTCGAACACCCATTGCGCAAAATCGAGCCATACGAGGAGCGCGTACGAGAATGCGAAAAGCAAGACGGCGAGAATCGCTATCATCATAAAGAAGCTGCCGCCCAAAAGCAAAAGTGCAAAGGGCAACAAAGCAAGCACGCCGAAGAAAATCGTTTGCGGAAGCGTACCGATTACCATCAAAAACGCATTGTGTAACATCGACACGAATCTGTATTTATAGTTTACACCGAGCGCTATCATCCAAAAACTCATCATAACCGCTACGACGATGAATACGTAACTCATCGTTTGCGAAATAACGAGCCACGTTTTTTGTCCGCCCGAGAGCTCACCCATAGCAATCGTGAAATCGGCGAAGTTGATAAGCGAACAGGACACGAGCAAAACGGTAAAGAGGAAGATAGCCGTTTGCAAAGCGTTTTTATAATTGAGCTTAATCCCGCGCCAAAAATCGTTGGAAACGAAAACGCCCTCCGTCCAAACCATATTCCGCATTACGTACATACCGCCCGCAAGCCCCAGCGAAGCTATCACGGACGAAGCCAATAAGCCTATATACATAAAGAAGTCGTTTTGCAATACGAGCATTTCCGCAATCCCCTGTTGAGCGGGAGCGGCGGGATAGCCGATAGCAAGGTTCGCGCTAAACGGATACAGAGTACCGTTCGCCGACGACATAATGCTGCTCAGGACGATAACGGCAATCATCGGCAAAAAGAAAAGAAGAATAAGAAGATTTACCTTCACCATTTTCCCGAAGTTGCCCTTGAATATATCCCAAAACAGTTGCCATCTGTTGGTGGGGAGCGTACTTCTTGCGTATTCGTCACTTCTCTCCTTACCTTCAAGGAGACGGGCTACGAGCCCTTTCTTTTGTTGTGCCATTGAAAACTCCAAAAACGTTTATTCGATACGATAATATATACCACCTTATATATACCGCTTTCCCCGTGCTTTCAAACGCACGCACGGAAAATAGAAAAAGGGTACTTGTAAAATCGTTACCCCTCTATTTTACTACAATTTTACGATTATTTCAAGGGATTTTAGGAAAGTTTTTCAAAGAAATCTTACAAAAATCTTTTTTCCCCGTAAAAAAATCCCGTTAAGCTGAAAAAACGGCGCAAAAATCTTTGACTTTTGTCTTTTTATGTGATAAAATAAAATCGTTAAATAGAGGAGCGGTTGAACATTAGTACCCCTTGCCAAGCAGTTTTAGGACGAATTGTAAAAAACGCAAGGATTCGGGAAAGGGTATCGCCGCCGAAGCGCAAAAGTCCTTTGCGCTGGGCATACGGGAGAATACCCGTATGACTGTCACCGCACGTGAAGAGCTATTTACTTTTCCAAAAACCAAAAATCGGTTTTTAGCGTTGGTATAGTTTTCTCTTACGGCGGGGCGTTTCCCGTCTTTTTCTTTTATTTCGTTACCATTTTTTACAAGTTAAGGAGATATAAATATGAAACAGTTTAACGTAGGCGTTATCGGTGCAACGGGTATGGTCGG
>JAZRBK010000085.1:0-1831 GCA_045635025.1 Candidatus Scatosoma sp. | reverse complement strand
CCTACTCCTTTACCCGAGGAGTGGGAGGGCGACATTCGCAATATGGCCGATTTTAATTTGGACGTTTTCCAAATTAGAATTAATTGGCGTCAAAACGAAAGAAAAGAGGGCGAGTACGAATTTTCCGACGTGGATCGCTTGTTAGAGTTGGCGAAGAAATACAATAAAAAGGTTATTATGAAATTCCTTTTGGAGTGCGCGCCTCAATACGTCTTCGATAAATTAGACGGCGTTCGCGTCGGGCCTAGGGGGGAACGTTTGCGCGGTGGTTATCACGGCGCATTCTACGGCGGTTGGAAACCCTGCTTTACAAACCCGAAGGTAAAGGCAGCGGCACAACGTTTTGTCAACAAGGTTGTTGAAAGATATTATAAAAACGAAAACATTATTTTGTGGAACGTTTGGAACGAGCCGAGAAATAAGCCGATTGAAGAATGTTTTTGCGAACATTGCAGAAAGGGCTTTGGTGAGTTTTTAGCCAATAAATTTGAAACGATTGAAAAGCTCAATGCCTTTTACGGCGCGACGGAAGATAGCTTTGAAAGCGTGAATTTGCCCGCAATGCCGCACGGTTATTGGGATATGTTTGAATTTAAAAAGTTCAAAGCGGGGGAAGGTTTGCGCGATACGTTGCGTTTCGTGTATGATGAAATCCGCAAATACGACAAAGAACGTCCTATTATGTCCCACGTTGGCTTTACAAGCGCTTTCCAATGCACGTTGGAAGATTGCTGTGACGATTATACCGTATCGAAAGCCGTCGATTTTTGGGGTACTTCCATTCCCTGCGACACGACGATGGATACGCATGAAAAACGTTTGGATTTCCAAATGCTCAATGATTTCTTGCGTTCGGTGGACGAGAACTATTTCTTGCATGAAATTTATCCTGGTTTGGGTATGTTTTGGAAATACGATACGAATTTCGACATGAATTTCAAGCTCTATTCAGCGCTTGCGGCTGGGGCAAAAGGCTTGACCTATTGGCAATATCGAGCAGAACGTGTAGGCCATGAGAGCGATTGCTCGGGGATTATGCACATGGACGGCAGTCCAAGAGAAGTTGCCTACGAAGTAAAAGACTTTGGGGCGCAGTTGAAAAAGGATAACGCCGTCTTTAAGGACAGCAAGGCAAAGCCCGCTGAGATTGCGATTGTCTTTGATTACGATTGCTTGTTGCTTTCGGAAATCGAAGATAGCTGCGGACCGGACTATACGTTCGGTTTATGGAATGCACGCTACCACTATAAAAACGCGCATACGGGTATGTATCGCTTGCTTCGCGATGCAAATTACGCCGTGGATTACGTAGGGGTGCGTGACGTACAAAAATTCGATCAATACAAGGTGCTGTATTTGCCCTATTATACGATGATTAAGCCCGACGTTGCCGATGCGTTGAAAGCGTTTATTGAAAAAGGCGGTATCGTTATTGCAGACGAAGGGTTCGGCATTAGAACGGTCAATACTTGGATGCAGCCGTACGATATCGACTTTAAGCCCGTTCTGAACGCAAGAAGAAAACACCGTGTCTTTACGGCGGGAGAAAAAGTGAGCTATCAAGGTCTTACTGCCACGGTTCAATCCGTTAAGACGGATTACGACGTGCAGAATGCGGAAGTTTTGGCTCGATTTGACGACGGTAAACCCGCGATGTTTAAGATAGAATACGGCAAGGGTGCATTCTACCTTTCTGGCTTCGGATTAGGCTACGGCTATCGTGCCGATAGAAACGAATTGTATAGCCAAGTCGTGGAAGATATACTCTCCAAGACGGACGTTCGCAAATATGCGTATGCAGACGCTCAAAACGGATTGTATGAAAAGCGTT
>JAZRBK010000084.1:0-5133 GCA_045635025.1 Candidatus Scatosoma sp. | reverse complement strand
ATCGTATTTGGGCTTGCTATCGTGCTCGGCGCGGGTATTAACCTTTGGTTCGGCCGCATAACCGATAAACGCGACAAAACGAAGCTCCTTTACCTCGCCGCGGCGATTTTTACGGTCGGATTGCTCGGAATGTGGTTTTCGCACTTTGAAGGCAAGCTAACTACCCTTGTTTTATTCGGCGTGTTCGGATTCGTTATGATTACGGGATACATTCTCGTTTCCGCCCTTTGCGGTGCGCTCGTGCGCGATTATACCCCTAAAAACGACGCGGGAAAATTACAAGGCGTGCGTATGATTTTCTACGTACTTATCCCAATGCTCGTCGGACCTGCCATCGGCAACGCCATCAATAAAGCGGCGGCAATTCCCTTACCCGACCTTTCCAGCGCGGATATTATGACAACGCAATACATACCCTCCCCCGCTATCTTCTTGGCAGGCGGGTGCGTAGCCGCACTTATGTTCGCCGTTATCCCCCTGCTCGTTCGCGTAACCGCAAAATCGAGAAAGGAAACGAAAAAAAACGTTGGCGTGCGACTGAAAACCGATTATGAAATCGGCGCAATCCCCCATAACGAACACCCCGCCCCGCAGGCAAGACGGGATAGTTGGTTATGTCTGAACGGTAAATGGCATTTTTATAAGGAATCTGTAAACGGCGACAAATCTTACGAGGGCGAAATCCTCGTTCCCTTCTCTCCCGAATCGCTGAATAGCGGTATACAAGAAGGATTCGTTTTAGGGCAAGGGGAAAAACTCGTTTACTCGCGCAGCGTAACGTTAACGGACGGGTTATTGCGCGGAAAAACCCTTTTGCATTTCGGCGCGGTGGATAGCGAGTGCGACGTCTATTTTAACAGCGAAAAAGTTACCTCGCACAAGGGCGGTTTCACGGCGTTTTCCGCCGACGTTACCCAATACGCAAGAGCGGGCGAAAACGAGCTTTTAATTATTTGCACGGACGAAGCCACGAGAAACGGCGGAGCGCGCGGAAAGCAAAACGATAACCGAGGCGGGATTTGGTATACCCCGCAAAGCGGGATTTGGCAAACCGTTTGGATGGAAAGTATGCCGAAAACGCATATCCAAAACTTGAAAATCACCCCCGACGCTATGCAGAAAACGGTACGCGTTTCCGCAGACTGCGGCGGCGAGGGAATTACATTGTGCGTATTCGACGGCGAAAAGAAAATCCTCGAAACCGCGTTTATCGGCGAAACGACGCTCGCCTACGATTTCGAGCTTTGGTCGCCCGAAAACCCCAAGCTTTACGATATGATGCTAACGAGCGTTTCGGGCGATATCCTCTATTCCTATTTCGGCGTACGCTCGTTTGGAAAAACGGTGGATAAGCGCGGAATTGCGCGGTTGACGCTCAACGGCAAACCCTACTTTTTCAACGGCGTGCTCGACCAAGGGTATTGGTCGGACGGAATGCTCACGTACCCGTCGGACCAAGCGGCGGAAGACGAGTTAAAGCTCCTGAAAAATATGGGCTTTAACACCGTACGCAAACACATCAAAATCGAGCCGTTACGTTGGTATTATCATTGCGACAAATTAGGACTTATCGTTTGGCAGGATTTCGTAAACGGCGGGGGCAGGTACGCGTTCACGCATATCGCGGCATTCCCTTTCCTCGGCTTCCACCACCGCGACGACGATTATAAATATTTTGCCCGCGAGAACGCGGAGGGGCGCGCGGAGTTCGATTGTATGGTAGACGAAACGCTTACGCAATTATACAACTGCCCTTGTATCGGCGTTTGGGTGATTTTCAACGAGGGTTGGGGACAGTTCGACTCCGCCCACTATACAAAGCTCGTCCGCGAAAAAGACCCTACGCGTATTCTTGATTCCGTCAGCGGTTGGCACGACCAAGGCGTGGGCAAAACGGAACTCAAAAGCTTGCATATCTACTACACCCGCTTAAAAGTACCTAAGGACGAACGCCCCGTCGTTTTAAGCGAGTTCGGCGGGTATTCTATGAAACGTTCCGGACACGTTTTCGACGAGAGTAAAGAGTTTGGCTATAAGAAGTTTCAAACGGAAGAAGCGCTTGCCGAAGCCCTTGAAAAGTTATATCTGCAAAAGGTAAAACCGCTCATTCGCGACGGGCTTTGCGCCGCTATTTACACGCAGGTTTCCGACGTGGAAGAGGAAATTAACGGACTTGTAACGTACGATAGAAAAATCATAAAAATCCCCGTCGAAACAATGCGAAAGATTAACGCTCAACTCGACGAGGAAAGCGCAATAATCGAATAATTCTCTTAACGTACTCGCCAAAACCGCCCCGCAAAACACGCGGGGCGGGTTTTTTATATCTTTTATATCCTGTAAATCGCCGCCTCGAACGGTGCGTATACACGGTTGGTGGAAGTCAAGACGCCCATATTCGCGCGCTCGCGCTTTGAAGCGCCCCTTTGTAAATTACCAAGCAACAACTCCCCCGTCGGCAATCCGTTGATAGCCTGCTCTTTTTCAAAATTGACTACGACGAGAAGCCGTTCGTTTCCGTCCGCCCTTTCATAGACGAAACAACCGTCGTCTATTTTTATCTCCAAGAAGTCCCCCCGCCGAAGCGCACGGCTTTTTTTGCGGAGCGCAAATAACTCCCGATAATATTTCACGACCGATTTATCGCTCTTCTCGTCCGTTGCAAGGTTGATTTCTCCGCTCCGCGTAGCATAGGCAAGCCAAGGTTTTTGTGCCGTCGTAAACCCACGTGTTTCCCCGCCGTTCCACGCAAACGGGCGACGGGAATTATCCCGAGAACCGAAATTGATTTTCTCTATCAATTCTCGCTTGGGCAATTTCTCCTTTTGCGCCTCGTAAAAGCGAAGCGTTTCCACTTCGTCGAAATCTTTAATATTTTCAAAATATGAGCCGACCGAACCGATTTCCTGCCCTTGATAAAGAAAGGGTATTCCCCGTAACCCGTACACCGCCGTTGCAATCGCCGTCGCACATTCATAGCGTTTTTCCTTATCGTTCCCGATACGGGAAATCAACCAATTTTGGTCGTGATTGTCGGTAAAAAGAGTCGGAATAAATCCCCTCTCCCGCGCCAAGCGTTGCCATTTGGAAAGGTGTGCCGTCATCTCGTACACGGTAGCCTCTTTTTTACAAAAACGGCTCTCTTGCCCCACTAAAATATGGTCGAATTGAAAGGTGGTTTTCAATTCTCCGCGCCCTTCGCCGCAAAGCTTTTCCACCTCCCCGCCCCAACACTCTCCGACGGTGAAAATACGGCGTATGCCCTCGCGGTGAAAAAGCTCGCGGATATACTCGTGCAGGAGCGGTCCGTTGGAGGTTTTCCCCGCCTTAAAATCCTTGGAGATGAAATCGAGCACGTCGCAACGAAACCCGTCCACTCCCTTATCCACCCAAAAATCGACGATAGCCTGATATTCCTTGCGAACCTTTTCGTTCGTCCAATTCACGTCGGGTTGTTCGATAGCGAAAGAGTGCAAATAATACTCGTCGGTCGGCGGATTATATTCCCACGCGCTCCCGCCGAACACCGATTGCCAACCGTCAAGCGGGCGAGGACGCCAATAGTAATAGTCGTGATAAGGATTTTCCCTCGAAGTTCTCCCTTGCACGAACCACGAATGTTTATCCGAGGTATGGTTTGCGACGAAATCCATAATAATTTTGAGCCCTTTTCCGTGTGCTGCGGAAACGAGCTCTTCAAAAACGCGCATATCCCCGTAAACAGGATTAATTTTGCGGTAATTGGAAATATCGTAGCCGTTATCCTTTTGCGGACTTTCGTAAATGGGACAGAGCCAAATCGCGTTCGCTCCAAGCGAACGGATATAATCCAATTTTTCTATCACGCCGCGCAAATCGCCTACGCCGTCGCCGTCCGTATCGTAAAAACTCTTCGGGTAAATCTGGTAGACCACCCAATCCAAATACTGTTCGTAATTCTCCGTCATACCCTTATTTTACCCGTTTTTCTCGGATTTATAAGCGGCGAACGCAAAGGGCGGCGAAAAACACCCGCTCTTAAATGCGTGAACGCTTACCGTTTCCGTATTCTCGTTTATTCTCGTTTATTTTAGCCCATACGTCCCCGTGAGCGGGTCGATAAACAGCGGCAACTTTGGCGGAATAAACGTAAACACCACGAACGCCGCGACAAGCACGAGAAAAAGGGAAATGGGAAAAACGCTCCCCTGCCAATCGATTGCCTTTCTCGTGAAAAACCACCCTTCAAGCGCGTATCCCCCCGCCGCCGCAAGCAGGAAAAAGAGTACGTTCAGCCAATCGGGCGATTTCCCAAACGCACCGTTATACGTATAAAAGAGTACGGGTATTAACACGAGCGCACACCCTGTTCCGAGCAACTTTATCCACCAATACGAAGCGTATTCTTTCCCAAAATACCGTGCTTGGAACAGCGTAAATATAAGCGCAGGAAAAAAGAGCAGCTTCATATGCTCCCACGTCGATTCGTTGACGGCGGCAAAGGGTGCAACCGCTACGCTCTCCCCCGTCCAATCGTAAAGAAAATGCAAAAGCGAGCCGAGCACTACCGTAAACGTAAGCCCTGCAAGTTGCCATAGCCATATAGAAGATTTTTTCATAACCCCTCTCCTTTACCGCACCCTATCCTTACAATAGTTTACGGTATGCGTTTTATGGTACAAGTATATTCAAAGCTTTGAAAAGTTATGCTCAAAAACTCGGGATACGGCGCTCGCCGTTTTTCGGCTCGAAACAGAAAGCGATAAAAATGTATCGATTTAGCGATTGTTAATTTTGACATAACCGCTACAATCGTTTGAAATATGAAAAGATTTATGATATAATAGAATTGACATTATGCGGTTTGCATACATATTTTTACTAAAAAAGGAGGCTTTTATGGCTCATTTGCAACAGACGGCTGTGGCAAAAATCAACGAGATTTGCGACAGATACGTGAACGACAAAACGCCGCTTATGATGATTTTGAGCGACATTCAAAAGGAATACGGATATATCCCCCTTGAAGTGCAGGAAATCGTCTCCGCAAGAACGGGTATTTCCGTAGCGGAAATCTACGGCGTCGTTACCTTTTATTCCTTCTTCTCCCTTACTCCTAAGGGAAAATACGTTATCGGCGTTTGCCTTGGTACG
>JAZRBK010000083.1:0-4551 GCA_045635025.1 Candidatus Scatosoma sp. | reverse complement strand
TTGTAAATATAAGTAAATTATAGACCTTGCATGTTAGGATAGAACAAAAAGGAGAAATTGATGAAAATCAGTATGGTGAGAAAGATAAAAAGAATTGTGATTTCTGCATTAGCGTGTTTGATGACGCTGTGCGTGGGGCTCGGCGTGTTTGTAACGGCACACCACGGCGTGGCGCAGGCGGAAAGTGCAAAAGAAGCATATTTTCTCTATCGTGACGATGAAACAAAGGGAAGTTGGTATTCTGGCAATACGACGACACGTGAAAACGCAGACGAGCGCGTATATGGAACGTCTGGTTATATGATTCCGTATATGGAGTGTGTTCCTGGTTTGAAGAATGGGCTTGGTCAGCCGGCGACGGACGTAGAGCTCATCAACGATTTTACGGAAGATTCTACGGTGAACTGTGTCGAATATCCGTCCTGGTTAGATGGTATTGATAGCTATATCAAATCTACACGGGATACACCGCATGGATATTGGATGTATGAGACAACTGCAGGACGGCAACCAGAGGAATACATCTTAAAAGCTCCCGACGTTGAAAGATATAAAAATGAATTGGGGCGACCGGTTATCTGTTGGCAGGGATCAAACGCAGAAATTGAATATACTTTCCGTGTGAATGACGACGGTTGGCATAGGGTTGCTGTGTATATGCAAACCTTGTATGCTCAACGTGTAGAAAATCCTATGCAAAGTGCGACGCTTTCTATTTTGGACTTGGATGGCAACGTATTAGAAAAGTTGGATATAAATGGCTACGATAACGGCGCATGGTTTGTGTTTGCGGTAAAGGGTTCGTTTACTTTTCGCGCAGATCGCTGGAGTAGCGCTACGCATATGGGGGTCAGTGGTATCTTCTTGGACGACGCATACGATGATGAGAGCGTCGGTATCAGCAACGTTGGCGCAATGCGTCAGGGGGTGAAAACGGTTCACCTTGGTTGGCAAAGTGTTTCGGAAGATACGGTGGCAATGATTTACCGCCGTGTGAAAGGTGAAACAAATTGGGGATTTTTGGCAATCGCGAACGGGACTTCTTATGTCGATAATGCGACGGAGCCCGCTACGATATATGAATATATGCTTGTGCCTGCTAAAAAGAAGCAGGTTTCGGGTATGACGTTGGGGGCGTACGACGTGTTTGTTCCCGACGAAGCGCTGTCAGTGGAGAAAGAGACTGCGCCGTACGATTTGACTGAAATCGTTTTTGAAAAGGAAAGCTACGTAGTTCCTTACGGCGAAGCCTTAGAGGTAAAGGCAACGGTTTATAGGCAAGAAAACGGCGAATATATACCTTATCCAAACGTAGAAGTTAAGTTTACGTTAGAAGGGGGGATGTCGCAATATTTCGTGGGCTCGACGCCGCACGCAAATATGAATTTGGATCTTGCCACTGTAAAAACGAACGAAAACGGGGAGGCATCCTTTACTTATCATCAGCCCTATGCGGGGCAATACTCTGTCGTTGCAAGTATTGAAGCGGTTGCCGATCCGAGTAATCCCGAGTTTGGTACTGCGGCAAGCAGTGGAAGTACGGTGTTTACACAACTGGAAAAGGCAGATGAAAAAACGCCGATGGTTTGGACGATTTCCGATGCGATTAAGCCTGGGGATACAGTGACGATTACGGGTAGCAATTTGGTGCCAAATAGCGACTTACGCATTGCGTACGCTCCGAGCATGAACGGCAATCCAAGCGCATTTGACGAAAACAGCGAGCCGTATAATTGTAAGTATCTTACCTTGGAAAATATGATTGTTATCGACAGTACCTACGAAACGGGGCTTTCGTTTATTTTCCCTGAAAAGGAAATTGCAGGGACGTACGACGTATGGGTGAAGACTTCTTACGGTTGGAGCAACGGCATTACATTAAATGCGGCAAGACCGCTTTATATGAACCAAGACGGCGGCTATGAAGGGGTTACGGTTGAGTTGGTCGGCAGAAACTTCTTTGTGTCCGATTTCGGCATTGGAACGAGAGAGAATGCTCCGTCGAAAATCCGCGTCAAGCTGGTGCGCATTTCCGACCTTTACGGAAATGAAGACGGGGTTCAAGAAACGCAAATTTTGAAAGTAAAAACGGGCGTTCGTACAACGGCGGAAAAGGCTGTGAATGGCAAGGATATTGAATGGACGAACCCGTACAAAATTTCTTTTGACGTACCAAAGGTAAACAATTATGGCACGTATGCGGTTTACGTTGCGGCGGATGGCGTTTGCTATAAAGGCTTGCAACAGCCGCAAACCTTGACCATTTATCCCAAAAAATCGCAAGCATGGGATGAAACGGTGTTTGGTGCAATTGCAGGGAATACGCATATCGGTAATGATCCGTTGGATTTGGGCTTCTACTGGGCGCAAGATTTGAATTATACAAGCGTCGCGACGATGACACCAAACCAAGCGCCTGGCGAAGAACTGACGGGTAACGCAGGCGTTAAGGCGACAACAAACGATATCACAAGCAAGATGAATCAGCTTTCGCGCGCGGGTGGCGGCGTGCTGTATTTCCCGGAAGGCAACTACTATATTACAAATATAATGATACCTGCAAACGTTATGCTTGTAGGGGCGGGCGCAGGTAAAACGAATCTTTATTGTGTAACGCAAACAGGCAATGGAATTTGGCTTAGATCTGTAAGTAGTAACGTTGGTATTGCCCGTATGAACTTGGAACTGTACGAATATAGCGGCGCAAATCCTGATATGATTTTGAATTTTGTGGAATCTTCCAGCGTTGGTTCGTATGTAGATCCCAATCTTTCTACTGCGAATAAGTTTGTCACGGATTGCACTATGAAATTTAGTACGGATGCCGAAATGGGCAAGCGTGCGCTGGTTTTTATGGGCGGTAAAGAGTATGTACTTATGCAAAATGTGTACTACGATGGCGGCAACAACCCCTTGTATAATGCGTATAGTCAGACATATTCCACGCTGCGAAACATCGTTGCTGAAAATCTCAGTGGGCCAGATCCTGTTGCACCGTCGGTACAGGCTACATATACGTTTGTAGAAAACGTTTATTTAGATCTTAATAGAAGCGGGCACGCATATTCAATAAGAAATTGCGGATATATTGCCCACTCTTACGTGCAAGGCGCAGGGGCAGACAATGGCGGTAATGATGGTGAAATGATTGTTTTCGAACCGCCCGGAGGATATTTTTCGACGGGAACAATTCTTTCTGCAACGGATAGAACATTTACAACGTCACTCCGTGGCGGCAAAGTGATTGACGAAAACAGTTATTACAAGTATAACGGCTTTGCTATTTTTATTTCGGAAGGTAAGGGCGCTGGGCAATTGCGTTATTTTGAAAAAACGCCTGTGAACGAATACGGTAACGAATATGCGTTGGTCGCAGGCGAAGAGTCTTGGGATATTTTGCCTGATAGCACTAGCCGATTTACAATCATTTCTCCGATGGAGGGGGCAACAGTCTACCGCTTTGAGGGGAGAGATAGCAAGAAAGGGATTTTCTTGTATTCGGTTATGTTTGATTCCGTAGTTGCAGAATGTACGCTTACCGATTCGGAAGGGATTTTTGTTTCTGCAACCGATATCAATAAAACGGGGCGTTTCTGTCCGAATATCGGCGTCCGTATCGAAAACAACGTGATAAACGGTAAAAGCCCGATGACGGGCGGCGGCGGTATTCTTTTCCGCTCGGAAAGAAGTAGCTCCTTGGAGTCTTGGGGCGTGCAGATGATGAATCTTTCCATTCGAGACAATGTGGTGACCGATATCGGGGGAGCATATACCGCTGATCAAAATCCGAGAGCTTCGGAAGCACCCGACCAACGTGGCATTGTCATTGCGACGGGCTCGACTTCGTCTGGACAGACGGCAGGAGACGTGCGCTTCATTACGATTGAAGGGAATACAGTGAACGGTAGCGAATACGGTATTTACGTGGAAAATCGTACGACGGGCGTGGTGATTCGTGATAACAACATCAGTGAAATTGACGTAGGCGAAGAGCTTGTCTATTTCTCTCCCGAGCAGATGTACGCTACGGCAAAGCACCAATTGTACGTGAACGGCACGTTGAGCAATTTGAGTGGCGAATATGTGTACGGGCTTAACTTGCCGAGCCTTGCCGATACGGCAACGGATGTGTTCTTAGGCTGGTCTTTGACGCAGGAATACGATTCTGACATAGGCATTACTACGCAGGCGTTGGGCGCAAATTCTACGCTGTACGCCGTGTATGGCAAGCAGGTTGTATTCAAGCTGAATTACCAGAAAAACGGTGCGGACGTAGGGGATTTCAACATAATCAAAGTGCCGACGGGCAATACGGTGGAAACGGAAATGGCTATTTACGGCAATCCGTTTAGGGTTGGCTACCGTTTCGGCGGTTGGTATACGGACGAAGCGTGTACGGTGGAATTTGATGCATCGACGGCAATCGACGAAAATAAGACCGTATATGCGAAATGGATTTCTAATTCGGGCGAAGAACCTAAGGACGATGCTATAAACAATGAAGATAAGGATAACGGCAGTAATGTCGGCGTAATTATCGGTATTAGCTGC
>JAZRBK010000082.1:0-5513 GCA_045635025.1 Candidatus Scatosoma sp. | reverse complement strand
CCTTTTCTTTTTTTATTTGCTAATCCCCCTCTTTTAGCAATACAAAAAACTTTTTCCCCGCGCGAAAAATATCGAAAAAAGTACGTGCAAAGGATTGACATTATTTCACGTTTTTCTTATAATATGTATCGTGAAAAGTTTATTTTTGCTAAACTTTTCGTTTATTATTAACAAACCACCGTTTGAGATTGTTCTCGCAAAGTAAAAAGTTTACAAATACTAAACTTTTGAGGCAAAAACGTTCGTTTTGGAGGCTTTTATGGATTTAGGTGGAAAAATTAAACAAATGCGTAATCAAAAGGGATTGACGCAGGAAGAACTCGCCGACCGTTGCGAGCTCACGAAAGGCTATATATCACAGCTTGAAAATAACGTGAATAGCCCCTCGATTGCTACGCTTACGGATATTTTGGTGGCGCTCGGGAGCAACCTTGCAGAGTTCTTCAAGGAAGAAACGGAAGAAAAGGTCGTATTCACGAAAGACGAGTTTATCGAAAAGGACTCGGACGGCGTATTATTCCGTTGGCTTATCCCCAATGCGCAAAAAAATATGCTCGAACCCGTGCTCGTCGAATTGCAAGAAGGCGCGGCTACGGCGGGCGATATTCCGCACGAGGGCGAGGAGTTCGGCTACGTATTAGAGGGTAGAATTGCAATAGCGCTCGGAAACAAGCACCATACCTGTAAAAAAGGCGAGGCGTTTTATTACAGCGCGGGAAAACCCCACCTTATCTTGAATAAGGGCAAGGGCAAAGCAAGGTTTTTGTGGGTTTCCACTCCCCCTAACTTTTAAGCACCTTTCCTTATTATTTATTAGAGAATTATATATTCACAAAAAAAATCCGCAATTTGATTACAACAAAAAACAAAAGACTTTATTTCGGGAGAATTATCGTTATGGCTAAAAACAGCGCTTTGGAAAAGAACTCTAAAATTATCGAGCTCGTCGGCGTATGCAAAGAATTCGACGGCGTTTCCGTCGTGGAAAACATCAACCTTTACGTCCGTAAAGGCGAGTTTATTACCTTGCTTGGTCCGTCGGGGTGCGGTAAAACGACGACGTTACGTATGATTGCAGGGTTCGAGCTCCCTACAAGCGGGCAAATCTTACTCAACGGCAAGGACATTAGCGCGTTACCCCCTAACAAACGCCCCGTCAATACCGTTTTCCAAAAATACGCGCTCTTCCCCCACCTCAACGTTTTTGATAACGTTGCCTTTGGGTTAAAACAAAAACGCGTGGAAACCACGCACGTGGATAAAAACGGGAATAAAAAAGTTAAACTTGAAAAACTCCCCAAGGAAATTATCGCGGAAAAAGTCAAAAAAGCGCTCGAAATCGTCGATTTGAGCGGTTTCGAAAAACGTAGCATTGCTACCCTCTCGGGCGGACAACAACAACGTATCGCTATCGCGCGCGCTATCGTAAACGAACCCGAAATCTTGCTCCTCGACGAACCGCTCGGCGCGTTGGATTTGAAAATGCGTAAAGAAATGCAGCTTGAACTGAAAGCTATGCACAAACGGCTTGGTATTACCTTTATTTACGTTACGCACGACCAAGAGGAAGCACTTACTATGTCGGACACTATCGTCGTTATGGCAGACGGTGTCATTCAACAAATCGGTACACCCGAAGCCATTTACAACGAGCCGAATAACACGTTCGTAGCCGACTTTATCGGCGAAAGTAACATTTTTACGGGTGTTATGCCCAAGGATAACGAGGTTCGGTTCTGCGGTAAAAAGTTCGAATGTTTGGACGGCGGTTTCGAAAAAGACGAGCCCGTAGACGTCGTTGTTCGACCTGAGGACGTCAAAATTACTACGGCGGACGGCGGACAACTCAAAGGTAAGGTTACCTCCGTCATTTTCAAGGGTATCCACTACCAAATCCTCGTTCAATGCGGTAGATATGAAATCGAAATCCAAAGCACCTCCGCCCCTACCGTCGGAGATACCGTCGGTCTTTTGATTGAACCGGACGGCATTCACGTTATGAAAAAGGTGTTCCGTGTGAACAAGTTCTCGGGCGTGATTACGAAACGCAATACCGTAGAGTTCGGCGACGGGGAGTTCGAATGCGACGTTACGCAGCTTTACCCCAACAGCCACCTCGACGAAGAAGGGTATTTGATTACGGCTAAGGGCGAAAAAATCGATTTGACGGACGTCGAAGTCAACGTTGAAGTAGGCTTACACGATATTACGATGAGCGATAACCTCGACGAGGGCGGCGCGCGCGGAAATATTATTTCCCTCATTTATAAGAGTGAATATTACCGCTATATCGTCCGTACCGAAAACGAGGAAGATTACGTGCTCGCGTGCGAGGATTTGTGGAACGAAAACGACCTCGTTAGCCTTAATATTCCCAAAGATAAAATTAAACTTTCCTTAAAAGTCGCCGAAAGCAAAGTCGCCGAAGGAGGGAAACAATGACGAAAATGAAACTGCATTTTTCCCGTAAAATGCTCGCGATACCTTACGCTCTGTTTTTGGCGGTGTTCGTGGTCGTGCCCCTTTTTATCGTGCTCTATTACGCGTTTACGAACGACGAGGGCGCGTTTACGCTCGAATACGTGAAAACGTTCTTTAATGAAAACGGCGAGGGGTTGAAAGGTTTTTTTACTTCCTATAACTTCAAAACGATAATGCGGAGCTTGTTTATCTCGCTCGCCAGCACCGTCGTTTGCCTTTTAATCGCCTACCCTATCGCCTATATCATCGCGAATTGCAAACTCAAAAACAAGTCCACTTTATTGCTCTTGTTTATCGTTCCGATGTGGGTAAACTTCGTCTTGCGTATCAACGCTTTGAAAGAATTGTTCGTATGGCTTGGCACGTACAATAAATCGGACGGTTGGAATATCGTCAATACCATTATCGGTATGGTGTACGATTTCCTCCCCTTTATGATTTTACCTATCTATACCACGATTATTAAGATTGATAAAAGTTATTTGGAAGCCGCAAAAGATTTGGGCGCTACGCCCGCAAAAGCTTTCGTCAAGGTAACCCTTCCCCTTTCAAAAGCAGGGATTGTCAGCGGGGTTTCTATGGTTTTCCTCCCCTCGATGACAAACTACGTCGTTTCTAATTACCTCACGTTTAGAAACGTGAAAATTATCGGCAAGCTCATCGACGACTACTTCACGGGAGATTTGTGGCACGACGGTTCGTTTATCGCATTGCTTTTGCTTGTGTTTATGTTCCTCGTTACGTGGCTCACGGGCGGCTTTAAGGAAGAAGAACAATCGGGCGCGAGAGGTACTTCGTTATGGTAATAGTTAGACGTGTTTTCAAATGGGTGTTCGTAGGGCTTGTGTTGCTCTTCATTTACTTCCCTATCATTTTCTTGATGGTAAACAGCTTCAACGAAAGCGACCATATCCAAAATTGGACGGGGTTCGGTTGGAGCCATTACGCATATTTCTTTAACTTCGAAAACGAACCTATCCAAGTCGTAGCGCAAACGATTTTATTGGCGCTCGTAGTCGCGTTCTTATCCACCGTTCTCGGCACGGTCGGGGCTATCGGATTGTTCTACTCTAAAAAACGGACGGGGGCTACCCTCTCCGCGATTAATCGCGTACCCGTTATCAACGCAGACGTCGTTACGGCAATCTCTTTCGCCCTTTTGGTGTCGTTCCTCGGGATTGATAAGTCTACGTATCTTCCGCTCGTGTTCGGGCAAATGCTGTTATGCACTCCGTTTGTCGTGCTTTCGATTATCCCTAAGCTCCGTCAAATGGATAACAATTTGTACGAGGCGGCTTTGGATTTGGGCGCTACCCCGAGAAAAGCATTATTCTCCGTTATTATCCCGCAAATCTTGCCGGGGATTTTGGCAGGATTCTTGCTCTCGATTACCCTTTCGCTCGACGATTACGTTATCGCGGCGTACACCAAACCCGATTCTTTCACTACGATTAGCACGCATATTTACGGTTTGGATAAGAATAACGTTATGGGCGCGAAAATCAAGGCGGCGTATTGGGCGTTTACCGCCATCATCTTCTTGATTATTATCCTCGTCGTGATTGGTTCGAATGTGGTCGCTTACAGAAAAACAAGGAGCAAAAAGAAATGAAAAACGTGAAAAAACTACTTCCCTTTGCACTCCTGTCCTGTATAGCACTTTCCTCGCTTTCGTTTAGCGGTTGCTCTGATAGCGATAGCGGTAACGTACTGCGCGTCGCAAGCTGGGACGAGTATATCTGCGAGGGCGGCGAAGATAGCTATTTTGAAGAGGGTTTACCCCTTTATGAAGAGTTCGAAGTCTGGTACAAGGAAACCTACGGCAAGGATATTACCGTGGAATATATCCCTATCCAAGATAACGAAACGATGTATAACAAAATCAAAATGGGCGATTCTTACGATATTTTATGCCCGTCCGAGTATATGATTATGAAACTCGCGGAAGAAGGGCTTTTACAAAAACTTCCCGCCTCGTTCTTCGATTTGGATAACGAGCTCAACTATTACGCGAAAAACCTTTCCCCCTATATCCGCGAGGTCTTTGATAACGGCAAAATGAACGACGGAAGCAAATGGTCGGAATATACCGCAGGGTATATGTGGGGCTCGACGGGGTTCGTCTATAACCCCGAGAACGTATCCGCGGACGACGTAAAAAGCTGGAATATCTTTACAAGCGAAAGCGCTCATCGCAAAATTACCGCAAAAGATAACGTTCGCGATTCCTATTTTGCGGGGCTTGGAATGTATTACGAGAACGATATGCTTGCCTTGAAAGCGGCTTTGGAAAACGGAACTATCTCGCTTGACGAGTATAAAACCTCCCTTTCCGCTATGATGAACGATACAAGCAAGGAAACGATGAGTAAAGTTCAAAACAAGCTCAAAGCTATGCGCGAAAATATTTACGGGCTTGAAACGGACGAGGGAAAACTCGACATTGCGACGGGTAGATTTGATATTTCCTATCAATGGAGCGGCGACGCCGTATACACGCTCGACGTGGGTGAAAGCGACGAAATCAACGACGAACCCATTTATTTGGAATACGCTATCCCCGAGGCGGCTTCTAACCTTTGGTTTGACGGTTGGGTGCTTATGAAAGACTCCCAAAACGTAGAGGCTGCTACCGCCTTTATGAACTTCCTCTCTATCCCTGAAAACGTTATTCGGAATATGTATTATATTGGCTATACGAGCTGTATCGGCGGCGAAGACGTCTTTGCCTACGTAGAAGAAACGTACGGCGCAGGCGAAGAGGAAGAAAACACTGTCGAGTACGACCTCTCCTATTTCTTCGGCGAAGGATATTCGCTCATTGCCCCCGAAGAACAAACCCGCAGACAGCTCTTCGCGCAATATCCCGACGTGAACACCATCAACCGACTCGTCGTTATGAAATATTTCAATAAGGAAACGAACGAACGGGCAAACCGTATGTGGAATACTATAAAATAATCCACCTTTTACACAAATCTAGCTTATACAGATAAAAGAAGGCTCTTAAACGTTTAAGAGCCTTCTTTTAT
>JAZRBK010000081.1:0-4077 GCA_045635025.1 Candidatus Scatosoma sp. | reverse complement strand
GCATATCGAAAAGGCGCTTGCCGTCATTGAAAACGCCAAAACCTCCCGTCCGTCCGTTTGTAACGCGCAAGAGGTTTGCCTCGTGCACGAAGAAATTGCTATGCAATTTTTACCGCTACTGAAAAATAGCCTTTGCACGGCGCGGAGCGCGAAAAATCTCCCAGCGGTAGAACTCCGTTGCGACGAAAAAGCGCACGCGATTATCGGCGGAGTACCAGCGAATGAGAACGATTTCGACACCGAGTTTTTGGATTATATCCTCGCCGTAAAAGTCGTTGCGGACGTAAACGAGGCGATAGCGCATATCGCACTCCATTCGACGGGACATAGCGACTGTATCCTCACGGAGAATGCGGAAATTGCCGAAAAGTTCGTCGCACACGTGGATAGCGCGGCGGTGTACGTGAACGCCTCCACCCGCTTTACCGACGGAGGAGAGTTTGGAAAAGGTTGCGAAATCGGCATTTCCACGCAAAAATTGCACGCTCGCGGTCCTATGGGCTTGGAAGAACTCACTTCCTATAAATATATCGTGCGCGGGAACGGTCAAATTCGGTAAATCCATTTAAAATGATAAATCAAAGAACGTAAAAAGAGCGAAAACAAGGAGAATACTTATGAAATACACCCTCGGTTTTATCGGTTGCGGAAATATGGGCGGCGCGCTCGTAAACGCGGCGGCGAACGCCATCGGCGGCGAAAATATCGCCGTTTGCGATTTTTGTTTAGAAAAGGCGAAAGCGTTTGAAAAACTCGGCGCAACAGTGCTTACAGCAAAAGAAATCGCAAGCGCTTGCAAGTTCGTCGTGCTCGGTGTAAAGCCGCAAAACATACAAGAAACGCTCGACGGGATAACGGCGGAGCTTAAAGAAAATCCAGGCGTAGTAACGATTACGATGGCGGCGGGGATTTCGGCTGCGGCAATTCGTGCATTTATCGGTTCGGACGTGCCCGTGGTACGGATTATGCCCAACACCCCCGCGCTATTGGGCGAGGGAATGATTTTATACGACACTCTCGGTGTGGAAAAAACGGACGAGAACGAGTTCTTGCGTTGTTTTTCAAAAGCGGGCGTTTTGGATAAACTCCCCGAAGAAAAAATCGACGCAGCGAGCGCACTTTCCGGTTGCGGACCTGCGTTCGTGTATCTCTTTGCCGAAGCGCTTGCCGACGGAGCGGTGGAATGCGGCGTTCCCCGTGATAAAGCGAATACTTATGCAGCGCAAACGCTGCTCGGTGCGGCGAAAATGCTGAAAGAGTACGGTCACCCCGCCGAATTAAAGGACGCGGTTTGTTCCCCCGGCGGAACGACGATTGCGGGCGTGCACGCACTTGAAAAAGCGGGTTTTAAGGGCGCGGCAATGGACGCGGTTCTCGCGGCGTATAAGCGCACGTTAGAACTTAAAAAATAACCGTTTTTATAGAAAATCAACGGGGCAGGTATGCGACGAACGCATACCTGCCCCTATTTTATACCTTGTTTTATTTACTTAATTGTTTATATACGTAGCTTATAAAAACCTGTGCTATATCCACGTTGCTGCATTGATAAAGCATACGCGCGCCCGCGCTATCCTCGATTTCGTTAAGCACCCAACCCGTCTTTGTCGGCAGAAAATCTATGCCTACGTAATCAAAGCCGAGCTCTTTATAAAGTCTTGCGACGATTTCCCTTTGTTCTTTATCCGCCTCTGCGCTTTTCACGCGCCCGCCGAGGGAAAAATTGCTCTTAAAACTATCCGACGAGCTTCTAAGCACTCCACCGACGATTTCTCCGCCCACGGCGTATACCCGCATATCTTTGCCGAGGATTTCATTGGGTTTTTGGAAGATATACTCCCCGCCCTCTTGTCTATTCCTTGCAATATCCACCTCGTTTTCTATCCAAAAAACTTCCGTTCCGCCGTGCCCGTCCGTCCGTTTCATTACGCAAGGATATTCCTCCCTTTCCCCCGCCGTCCAAGTGGGTAACACGGGAATATTCCACCTTTTACACGCAAGATACGTCTTGTATTTATCGCAAGCGATTTCTGCCGTTTTTCCGTTGTTGAACGTTCTAATCCCGCGCCTTTCCAGTTCCTTATTTATCTGCGGACAAATGGTGCGCACAATAGCAAACTCAGGCAAAGGTTCTTGCACGAGGGGCTTAAAATCCCTTGCGCTAACAACTTTTAAGCTGAGCGCAAGCCCATACTTTTCCGCTTCTTCTTGCAGGCGGGAGATATACCATTCGTTGCGTTTCGCACCAAGCTCGTCGTATATAAGCCAGCCTTTCATAATCTTTCCACTACGTAATTAAAAATATATTCACTCAAATCCACGCCCGTCGCCAAAAGCGTGCTTTCAAATTGCGGGTTGGAATTAACCTCGCAAACGAGCGGTTTATCCCCCTCGCCAAAGAGCACGTCTACTCCCGCAAAATCCGCTCCGACCGCCTCGCAAGCGGCAACCGCTATTTTCGCCTGTTCGTCCGTGAGCGTATAGGCGCTCGCCGTGCCCCCACCACTAATATTCGAACGGAAATCCGCTCCGTTTTCGCGCAAAATCGCGCACACCGCTTTCCCGCCGACGACGTTCACCCGTACGTCCCTGCCTTGGCTACAAGCGATAAACTCCTGCATTAAAAAATCCTTATAACCGATTTTTTTGATGATTTTTTCCGCCTCTAAGCGGTTTTTTGCAAGATATACCTGCGCCCCGAACGAGCCGTACGCTTCCTTTATCACCATTGGATAGCCGAGCGTTTGTTCTGCTTCCGTCAAAAACTGTAAATCGTTGTAGCCTATCCCCTCGAACGTCTTGGGCGCAAACACCGTTTTCGGCATTTTTACCCCCCTTTCCGCAAGAGCGAGCGCCGTCAAAAGCTTATTGTCGCAAAGTTCCACCGCGCGCGCGTTGTTAAAGAGCCGAACGCCCAAACTTTCCAAACGCTTGGCAAGGTATACGTCCTTATCCCAAAAAAGAGCGAATACGGGCAGGTCTTTCGCCGTTTTGTCCGACTGTAAATCGCGCAAAATACTGTTCCCCGTACGGATTTCAAGTTCTATTTCACGTTTCTTTGCGGCGGTTTGCAAAAGCGCGTAAAGTTTTTCAAACTTTTCCGTTCTTAAAAACCCGTTGACGATTAAATAGCCTCGCATTTTTCCTTTACTCCTTTCTTTGTTTTATCTTTTGCGTGTTTTTTCCGTGTTTGCAGTTCTTTCCTCTATTATAGCTTTTTTCTTAATAAAAAGCAAGAACCCGCGCCCCGATTTTCAAAAATCAAAGCGCGGATTTTATTATTTTTTCCTACTTTCCCCCATTCAACGCGTACCTGCCCCCTTGCTTTAATAAATCAACCGTGCAAGGTTGAGGGAAAAATCGACGAGTAAAATGAAAAGCAGCATAAACGCCCAACCGTTCGCAAGCATTTTCGGGAGCTTCCCCACCGTCCGCATAATCCTTAAAAATACGAACTTCATAAACAGAAAAATCAAGCCCGACCATACAATCGACACAGGCAAACAGATATAACCCTTAAAGTTCATCGGCACGGCGGAATAGCTCCAAAGCTGTACGCCGAAACCCTTATCAAAGACTACGCCGACGAGCAGTTCCGCCACCGTAGGAATTAAGAAAGCAAAAAACAAATACAGGGGATAGCGTGCAGATTTGCCTTTGACTTTTCTCAAAAACAGACCGCCGCCGTCAGGTGTACCGATAAAAAGATACGTCGCAAGAAGCGAACACCCGTAAATCGGACAAAGCGGCAACGTCATAAACCCCGTATTATACACTCTTTGAAACGCTAAATAAATATATCCCGTTTCAAAAACCCAACCGATAACCGACAAGACAACCGTCAACAGAAAATAACGCCCAATTCCGTATTTTTCTTCCGTCGCGCCGCTCATCTCGACGCGATTTTCGCCGTCTTTTTCCCGCTCTTCCATATTTTTTCTCCTTTTTTACAGTTTGTTTCCCTTTCGCGTTTTTATTTATCCCATTTTGCACAAACTCTCTTTCGTCGGGTTTATAGCCTGACAAGGATTGAACCCAACAAGGTTTTAGAGAGAAAAAATCGTTCATACTTCGTCA
>JAZRBK010000080.1:0-1223 GCA_045635025.1 Candidatus Scatosoma sp. | reverse complement strand
CGGGGAACGGCATAATATTCCCACGCCTTGGATTCCTCTGCCCACGGGCAAAGGGTGGGAGTGATGCCGAGTGCATCGCAGGTGGGCTGTGCGGTCAGCTTTGCGCGGTTTGAAGTAGAGGAGTAAATTTCATTCAAGCCGTACATGGTTAAGCGTTTTGATAAAGCTTTAGCTTGCTCGTGCCCAAGCGGCGTTAAGCTGTCGGGGTTGTAAATAGGATCTCCGTGACGAATATAATAAAGAATCATTTTAAGTAATATCCTAAAAGAAGTTGGTATGATTATAGCATAAAATGATAGCCGTTGCAAGCCTTGTAGGGAATTTTTTTTGAAAAACGATTGAGAAAAGGATAGAAGTATGTTATAATATCAATCGTTAGCCATGTGTTAACAATGGCAAAAGGCGTGTTGTAAAAAAACGTCGATCAAGTAGGAGTATAAATCAACTATGCAAAAGAAGCAGCAATTCATGTTTGTTGGTATTTTGGCGGCGGTGACGTTGTCGTTAGAGGCGTGTACTAATCCAAATCAATCGATGGTTGAGGAAAAGGAAGAAGTTTCTCCTGTTGTAATTCTTCACGCTGGCGGCGGTGTGGACGGATTGAAATATCTAAATGCGCAAGAAACCTTTGAAACGTATTATCGGCAGGGATATCGTTATTTTGAATACGATTTAAAGCTATCGACGGACGGAAAGTTAATTGCATCGCACGCAGGCGAGCATTTGGACGGCATCATGCCAGAGTCGCTCACGTATGAAGAATTTACGGCTTTGAAATTATCGAATGGTTACACGCCTGCGAATGAAGAATGGTTAGCGGAAACGATGATCGGTTATCCAGACGTAAAAATTGTGGTCGATGCAAAAATGTCTAATACAGAGGGCGATATAGCCGTATTGCAGCGCATGGAAGCGTGGGAAGCAATTTATCATCACGATTTTTCCGCAAATATTATTCCTGAAATTTTCAGTAAAGAGATGTGGGAAGCAGTGGCGGAAACAACGTCCTTTCATCAATATTTATTTTCTCATTACAAAGTCTATTATTCGATTGAGGAGATAATAGAAAGCTTCCAAGACGAGCGCATTTGGGGGATTGCGTTGCCGATTTGGTCGGATAATTATATCCGTTCAAATATCTATCGCTTGAAAGAAGCAGGCAAGCAAATTATGATTTTTACGCCTACCACCCAAGAAGAGGTAGTGGAAGCGTTTTTATTAGG
>JAZRBK010000079.1:0-1738 GCA_045635025.1 Candidatus Scatosoma sp. | reverse complement strand
CATCGTACAGGATAACTTCCTTTACAAGATAATTGATAAGTGTTTGCGGAGCAAGGTCGATTGCGCTTTCATAAAATTCACGAATATCCGATTCACTCATTTTAATTGCAATTTTATTACGCTCTATAAGTATTTGTTTTTCAAGGTTGGCTTGTTGTTCTTCAAGCTCGCGTAAACGCTTACCCGTTGTATTAGAAATAATGCCTTGCTCTATGGCAGATACGAGATTATTTAGAGAATTATCGACTTTTTTCTTCTCGCTGATAAGCACGTTTAACATACAATTTTCGGCTATTTGCACATCTTGTAAGTGTAATAATTGCTTTATAAGTTCGTCCATAATTTTCTTATCCGTTAGCTGTTTTTTAATACCGTCAAGGATAAGCGGTTCGAGTATATCTTGGCGTACATTCGCCTTATGGCAAGCATTATCGTATTTTTTACCATTGCACTTATAGTAGCGTTTCACTTCGCCATTTCTTGCTGTACCCGTTTCCGCGCTGATAGGTTTACCGCAATATCCGCACGTCAATTTAAAACGGAATAAATATACGTTTTTTACGCTGTGTCGTCCAAGCTTATTACTATCAACGATTTTACGCACTCTTTCAAATAAGTCGTGGGGAATTATTCTCGGAAAAGTATTTTCAAATACTTGGTCTTTGAATCGGTAAATACCTGCATAACGTTCGTTTTTAAGTATCGAATAAACAGTATTTCTCGCAAACGGCTTGCCTCGATGTAAAATACCTTTCTTTGTAAGGTCGGCAATGATATTTTTTACATATACGCCTTTTGCATATTGTTCATACATAAAACGGATAACTTCGGCTTTTTCTTCGTCGACTACGATTTTCTTATCTACGACTTTATAGCCATAAAGTATAAAACCGCCTGTATAATTACCTTTTTGTCGGCTCTCATTCATACCACGGCGAATCTTTTGGGAAAGCTCCGCGGAGTAGTATTCTGCATAGCCTTCAAGCATAGATTCAAAGATAATGCCTTCGGGTGTGTCGGGTATGTATTCCATTGCGGAAACTACACGTATTCCATTGTCTTTTAATGTCTTTTTGTGAATAGCCATTTCGTATTTGTTTCTTGAAAATCTATCCAACTTGTAAACAAGTACATAATCCCATTCCTTACGCGCGCTGTCTTTTATCATTCGTTGAAAGTCCGCGCGGTTGTCGTTCGTACCCGTCATTGCTCTATCAATATACGTATCAAGGATAAGTATATCATTCTTTTGCGCGTATTCTTCACACACGCGAAGTTGCCCTTCAATAGACTGTTCCGTTTGGTTATCGGACGAGTAACGGGCATAAATTACTGCTGTTTTCATATAGTTTTTTACTCCTTATAATGTATTTATTTTGTCTTTCGACAGGAGCAACCAAAACGAAATCCGCTTTATAATCTCGCTTATTTTTATGCCCAAACTTTTATACAAGGGTTGCCTAAAAGCAATGCACTTTACCCTTGTATAAAAGGGCGGTTTCGTTTACGCTCCGACCGCTCGAAAGATAAAATATGTTAGATTACTTTTTCATCGAATAGCGCGAGTAGCTTTTCGGGTGTGATATTGTCAATAATTTCGCCGTCTTTCGTGATTCCCGTGAAATTAGGCATCATAACTTTATGGTACGGCTTTTTCTTCATAGGACATAAAATATCATCTTCAAAGACTGCCATATTATAATGCGTAGGACAATTACGGCTTACAATCATCTTTTCG
>JAZRBK010000078.1:0-2827 GCA_045635025.1 Candidatus Scatosoma sp. | reverse complement strand
CATTGACGATTGTTCATTCTTTGGAAGACGGTCCTATGGGCGCAAAATGTCAGGCGGAAATGGACAATAGGCTCATTTATTCGCACGTCGTACCTTATCACATCTATTATGACGATTATGCGAAAATTGCAAGTAAGTGCTGTTATTCCTATACGGTTGCGTCGCACAAAGCAGATAAGGTGCATTGCAGTGAATATGCCTTGTTTGACGGAGTTCGTCACGACGCAAGAAACGCTGCGTCTGCGCAAAATTATCCTATATCCCATTACGGTAAACCTATTGCTGGATTTTCCTATGATTTTGATTTGGAGGCAGGAGAGGAGCAGACCGTTTGGACGTATACAGGGCTTTGTGTGACGGCACAGGAAGCAAAAAAGCAAGCGGAAACGTTGCTTTCCGATTTGTCTATTGCGGAAAAAGAGTTGGGGGAAACGCGCGCTTTTTTTGAAGCCTATACTGATGAAAAATGGACGCACAGCGGGGACGAAAATATTGACAATTTTGCAAGCTTTTGGGCGAAAAAGCAACTTATGTGCATGGCATATACCCGTCGGTGTTCAAAAGGGTATGGGGTTCGAAATGCGTTACAAGATGCTATGGGGCTTGCATTTTTGGATGAAAGCTCGGCGATAGCGTATTTTAAGGATGTCTTAGGCGAACAAAAGAAGGATGGTTCGTTAAGACAGCACGGTGTTTGGGGCAACGTATATCCATTGCAAGGCTTAGGGCTTTTGTATATGCGCGATGGACCCTCTTGGTTGGTGCTGTGTGTGGCGAATTACGTGCTTAGCAGCGGTAATTATGCGTTTTTACAAGAGAAGGTCGACTATAAGGACAGCGGTGAAGATACGGTTTTAGGACATTTATTGAATGCTGTTGGGTTTATGTGGAAGGACCGCGGCATGTATGGGCTTTCTTTGCTTGGGGACGGCGATTGGACAGATCCTATCAACGGACCTGGTAGAAAGGGTAAAGGCGTTTCCACGTGGACGTCGATGGCTTTTGTTTATGGCGTAAGAACGCTGATATGCGTTTTACAAAATGCGGGAGAGCTTGCCTATATAGAAAACTTGAAAGCGATGATGGGCGAAATGGAAGCAAACATTCTTTCGTCGTGCTACGTGAACGAGCAATTTATTGCAGGCTACAATGACGAAGGCGAGGCGTATGGCAGTAAAGAAGACCAAGAAGGTAATTTATTTTTGAATATGCACAGTTGGGCGATTATTTCGGGCGTAGCAAAGGGAGAGGTGCGTGATCGTTGCGTGGAACTAATAAAGAGCTTATCTGTGCCTTTTGGGGTCTTGGTAATGAAGCCGCCGTTTACAGATTGGAATGCGAAATTTGGAAAAATCAGTGTAAAAAGAGCGGGGTCAACTGAAAATGGTTCGGCATATTGCCATGCGAGTATGTTTGCTATATATGCTTTATTTAAGGCGGGAGAAAAGGAGTTTGCAACTAAACTTATGAAAGATATATTACCCACGCATGACTATCAAGCGGATTTCGACGTGCAAGCGCCGATCTTTATTCCTAACTACTATTTCGGGGTGCAGTCTCCGCAGTACGGACGTTCAAGTGGGGTTAACAATACGGGAACTTGCGCGTGGTTTATTAAAACGTATAAAGAATTTTTCATGGATAAAAAAGCAGGTGATTGATTTCTATGCAAAATGTAGGAAAATATAAATATTTTGGTGTAATGCTCGATTGTTCGAGAAATGCCGTTATGAAAGTAAGTCAAGTAAAATTTTTGATTGACTGCTTACAAAAAATGGGTTATAACACGTTGGAACTATATACGGAAGATACCTATGAAGTGGACGGTGAGCCGTATTTTGGGTATTTAAGAGGACGTTATACGGCGGCTGAAATTAAAGAGATAGACGCTTATGCAAAGGAAAAGGGCATAGAATTGATTCCTTGCATACAGACGTTGGCGCATTTTTCTGCACTCATTAAGAATGGCGGCGAATATGCAGATATTATCGACGTGAACGATATTCTGCTGTGTGGCGAAGAAAAAACGTATGAATTTCTCGAACGTATATTCAAAACGCTTGCGGAAAACTTTTCTTCCCGTCAAGTGAATATCGGTATGGACGAAGCACATATGGTAGGGCTTGGGAAATACTTGGATAAAAACGGCTATAAAAATCGTTTCGATATATTGAATAATCATTTAAAACGAGTGATGGAAATTGCCGAAAAGTATGGTTTTACGGCACACATGTGGAGTGATATGTATTTCCGCTTGATGCAAAAGGGGGAATATTATTCGGATTCGGAAGTGGGATTTGATAAAGAGGTATTAGATGGTATTCCTGAAAATGTGGAGCTTGCATATTGGGATTATTATCATACGGATAAGAAAGTGTATGACGCAATGTTCGAATCGCACAAAAAAATGGGACGCAAGCTGTGGTTTGCAGGCGGAGCATGGACGTGGGTAGGCTTTGCTCCCTACGCGCAGCATTCCCTGAACACTATGAAGCCTGCGATGGAAAGCGTTATCAAGCATGGAATCGAGAACGTCCTCATTACTATGTGGGGAGATGACGGTAGAGAGTGTTCGCCGTTTGCTTTATTGCCAGCACTTTATGCGATTCGTCAATATGCCGACGGTAATTTTGATGCAGCAAAGATTGAGAAAGGTTTTTACGAGCTTTTCAAAATTGAATTTTCAGATTTTATGCTGTCGGAGATTCCTAATCGCGCTTCGTTTGAAGAAAGTGCAGATAGAAACTTTGCAAAAATGTTTTTGTATAGTGATCCGTTTTTAGGTATATACGATGATTTTGTCGAGCAAAGCAAGAGGATTCCCTAT
>JAZRBK010000077.1:0-3874 GCA_045635025.1 Candidatus Scatosoma sp. | reverse complement strand
ATCCTTGTCTTCCTAAGACCGCTTGGCCTCCGACTTCCTTAAAAGTGCATTTTCCTTCGTTCGGTCCAAAAAGAGAGTGCCCTGTGGGGTACTCTCTTTTTGGTTTGAGTTTTGTATTATTGACAGGATTTGAGGGTGGGAGCCGTTTTGCGGGAGCAAAACGCTTTGCCTTACGGAATTTGTGGAACGATAAGCTTGATGGCAAAGGACGACGTTAATAACGTCGGAGCGGGACGAGTTACCCGTTAAGCGAGACATTGATAATGTCTTATAGGGACGAGATAAGCGAACGACGATAGGTAGAAGTGAGCGTGACCGAACGCAAAGAACAGCTTTGCGTGAGAAACGCCGCTAAAGGCGCAAATCCCGTCGCTTCGATCAAAAACCCGTGAAAATCGTTCTATTCTTGTTCATAGGGACAAAAAGTGAACACTGGGCAAAGACCGATACGGAACAGATGGGTTCCAATAAAAAAAAGTCATTACGGACTTTTTCCGTAATGACTTTTTATCTCGTGAGAATTAACAGCCCATTAACTGGCTTTTCCTCTTTCGAGTGTATTGTGTTATCCATTAAAAGTTTTTTAACCCTCTTTATTTGCCAACGCACGCAGCAATAAAACTGCAATTACCGAAGCAAAACCATGGTTACAGCTCGCTTTTGCTTGATCGTGTTCCCAAAGAGTACCCGTCTTTTTCGACATCTCATAGAAATATTCGACGGACTCGCTTAAAACCATATCGTATTCTTTTTGCTCGTACAGCCAAAAGAGTCGCAAATAATTACCGATAAATACGTTGCTTTTTCCCACGTAATCAAACCCTGTCTTTCGATTCGGCCCGAAATTCTCCTTAATAAAAGAAGCATAGCGTTCCTCTTCATAAATATGGAAAAACAAGGCATAATATTGGCAAGTTTCGCTAATATGGTCTGTAAACGGCACAATTTTACCGTCTACAACTTCCGCATTATCCACAAAAAATTGACCGTTAAAAGAATACTTAACGACTTGTTTCTTTACAAGCTCTGACTCTGCAAGCAAGCATTCATCGGCATATAGCTCCCCCGCCGCTTTTAGCATGGCGCTATATACCATATTCGAGGGGAAATTAACCCCTTTTACGTAATCAAGCGTGTTCGCAATACTGTGTTCGACAAAAATCCAGCTTTGCAGATTTTCAAGCAAACCGTAGCCGTTTTTGAATCCCTCAAAATACTTGATAACGCCATAGACTTTCTCTTTGGCTCTATCGATAAGTTCCCTATCCTGCGTCCTATCAAAATAATCCTTCAACTCAATAACGTACCACATCGCCCAGTTGGGGATAAAGGAATTTTCATCGTGCTGAGAAGGGAAACACATGGGAAGCATACCTTGGGGAAGCTCGTCCGATTTAGAAAGAATAAAGTTTTCCAAAAAGTTTCTCTCTATCTTATTCTCGCCTGTAAAAAAACGCTCCGCTTTTGCCGTGAAATAAGAATCACAAAGCCAACCAGCCCTTTCACGACCTGCACAATCCGTGAAAATATCCACGGCGTTTTGCGCAAAGGTATTTCTTGCAGCCTCGATAATGGACGCTATTTTTTCATCCCCCTCATAATCGAAATGAAACTTTGAATTTTCGTATAAAACAAGCGAAGGCTTTACAGTAACCGCACCTTTATAAATTACCTTAATGTATTTCATCGTGTACGGTTCAGCAGAAAGGTGTTGATGCCGTCCGTTTTTACAGGTATATACAAACAAATCGTTACAATCCGAGCGTCTAAAATTCCACCTATTCTCGTTCATAATTTCATCGAAAACGATATAAATTTCACCTTCGCCGCAACTTTCCACATCCACGCTTAAAAAACCCGTTTTAATGCACGGCAGAGAAAAAAGTATTTCCCTATACCCCTCTTTCAGAGTTAAAAAGTCCTTTTCTATGCTATAATGCCCCTCAGGCGTTACGTATTCAGGAATATCTTCCCACCAAGGTTTCGTCAATAAATCAAAATCAACAAACGGCTTTTCTTCAATCCTTTCAAAATCCACCTTTTGATAGCTTGCCGTATCGCCGATTCCGTCTAAAAGAATAGGTGCGTCCACTTCATAGGTTTCTATTTCCGCATACTCGCTCTCCGCGAGCGTTTGTTTTTCAACAAAACCTCTTTGACGGCTGTAACGGCAAACCTTTTCATCTCGCAATAAATCCACTCTACAAGAAAAATCCTTACTGCCATATACCAACTGCTCACCGTTATACACCTCTATCCCAAAGAAAGGCAGTTGAAAATCACACATATATGTGGGAACACCATGTGCAATCACCTTGATTTCGAGAAAGTTCGCGCCGTCCAAAAATAAGACTTTTTTTCTAGAATATCCAGCCGCAGTGCGCTCAGGTCCATAGGCGACAAATTTGCCGTCAATCCATACCTGGTAGTTGTCTACCGCGCAAATTTCCATTCTATCAACCTGCTTTTTTAAGGCGATATAGAAGTTTTTTTGTTGATTAATCGCTTGTCTATCTCCTGCCCACATGAAATCCATAAATTACTTATCTACCTTTGTGAAAAACCACTTTTTACTGCCATACGTATAATTGATTTGATTGCTTAAATTCAAGCCCACCTGCATCAACAACGCGCCTGAATATATTTGACCGCATTCCTCTTCTTTATAATAGGCATTTTCGTCCAACCCCTTCAATTTCAAAATGAAATTTTCGGGAACACGTTCTTCCAAACAAACCACCGTCAACAAGCATTTCGATTTATCCTCGCTGACAAATTCCCAAGCCACTTTACAACCTTTATCAAACGGCGAAAGCACTCTGTACAGCTCCCCAAAATGGGTTAAATCGTAATATTTATGATACTGAGCGATATGACCTTTGAACTCCGCCTTTTGTTCCTCCGTTAATTTTCTAATGTCGAGTTCATACCCAAATGAACCCCAAAGCGCAACGTCCGCCTTCGTGCCGTAAAAAGCACGAGGATAATCGGATACGTGCGCACCCATTGACGAAGCTGGATAGCAAAGCGACGTGCCGAATTGAATGGAAAGCCTATCGATAGCATCCGTGTTGTCACTCGTCCAAATTTGCGGTGAATAATAGAGCATAGCAGGGTCAAATCTACCGCCGCCGCCCGAACAACTTTCCAACAAAATATCGGGATATTTTGTCGTTAATCGGTTCATTAAATCATACGTGCCGAGGATAAAACGATGGAAAAATTCTTTCTTTTGGTCGGCAGGCAGAATAGCGGAATCCGCATCCGTGATATAACGGTTAAAATCCCACTTTACGTAATCGATTTTATTTTGAGAAAGAATTGCATCAAGTTGTTCCCAAATCAAATCCCTTACGTCTTCTCTTGACACATCCAAGACGTACTGCGTTCTGCCCAGCATGGGTGCTCTGCCCTTGGCATGTACGCACATATCGGGATGAGCCTTAAACAAATGGGAATCAGGAGAAATCATTTCAGGCTCAAACCAAATGCCAAATTTCAGCCCTATTTCATGTACCTTATCAATAAACGGCGTCAGCCCTTCAGGAAATTTCTCTTTGTTTACAAACCAATCGCCCAGCGAGGATTTATCATCGTTTCTATGCCCAAACCAACCGTCATCCATGACGAGCATATCAATCCCCAAATCCTTTGCCTCCACCGCAAAATCGAGCAATTTCTCACTATTGATATCAAAATACGCCGCCTCCCAGCTGTTGATAAGAACAGGACGTTTTTCGTACTTGTGCTTCCATTTGATAAGGTGTTTGTTATAAAATTTGTGGAAGGTTCGGCTCATTTCCCCTAAACCGTTTGGCGAATACACGCAACCGGCCTCGGGCGCATAAAACACCTCTGCAGGGCGTAATTTCCA
>JAZRBK010000076.1:0-8393 GCA_045635025.1 Candidatus Scatosoma sp. | reverse complement strand
CTGTTTTCTCACCCGAAGCGAAAATTTGAGATTTTTTGAAAAGGTTTCGCAAAACTTTTGAAAACCCTATTAAATATTAAAAATTATATAAAAAGATTGGAGGCGTTGCAAATGTCAAGGGCGGACGAATTACATAAACTATTTGAGGGTATAGACGAGGGTAAACGCTCAATCGTAAACAATTTGATTGATGAAGTCGTATATTTGGAGGGGCAGCTCGTTGAGTTGAAGAAATATCCCCCTATTAAATCCCGAACGATAGGCGGGGAAATTCAAACGAAGATAACGGCGGCAGGGAAGCAATACCGTGAGTATTTGCAAACATATACGAATATCGTTGATAAGTTATGCCGTATTTATGGGCGTGAAGAATTGGAAGAAGAAAGCCCGTTGCGTGCGTTCCTTTCAACTATTGCAGCGGCAGGGAAAAACAAGCAATGAGTTATTTACTTGAATATCGGGAAGCGATCCGACGCGGTGAGATAAAAGCGGGCGTCGAAATGATAACCGAGCTTGACAATTTAATAGCGGATTTGGACGACCCGCAATATCGGTACGATACGGAATTATCGGAGCTTATTATTTCGTTTATTGAGAATTGTTGCAAGCTGACGGTTGCGCCGTTCTATGGAAAGCCGTTTATTTTGGAATTATGGCAAAAGGCGTTTATCGAGGTTTCTTTCTCGTTTCAGTTGCAAAGTATTGATAACGGGGAATGGGTACAACGCTTTCAAGAAATTTTGTTATTGATTGCCCGAAAGAACGGCAAAACGGAATTGATTGCGGCAATCCTTTTCACGCTTATGATTTTAGGCGGTACGGGAATACAAATTGTATGCAGCGGTACAAACGATAATATTGCAAGTATTTGTTACGATACGATTGACCGTATGCGTTTGCTTGTTGACCCGCAAAGCGTTGATACTTGGAAAAATCAAAAGGGCATTAAATGCAAAATCAACGGCAATTTCATTTTCAAGCTGTGCGATAGTACGCGAGGGAAAGAGGGGCGCAATATTGATATTGCAGGTATTGACGAATTACACGAATTGCAAACGGACGGTATTTATAAGCCCATACAGCAATCGACGGGCGTAAAAGAAAGCTATAAAATTTTCATGTTCTCGTCGGAGGGTTTCGTCAATGACGGTTTCCTTGATACGAAGTTGAAAGAATACCGCAAGATATTGAACGGCGAAGATCGAGCGGAAAGCGCAAAGCGCAAGCTCGCTTGGTTATACACGCAAGACAGCGAGGCGGAGGTTTTTGAAACGAATGACGAGGGCATAAATCCCGCTTGGCAAAAATCAAACCCGTCCGTCGGCAAAATCAAAAAGTGGTCGTATTTGCGCGACCGTGTGGACGAGGCGCGGAAAAGTAAAGCGGATAGGGCTTTCGTGCTTTGTAAGGATTTCGATTTCCACGTAAGCAATTCGACGCAATGGCTTGAAAAGAGTGATTACGATTATATTGCGGAATTTGACCTTGAAGAGTTTAGAGGGGCGACGGTTATTGGTGCGGTTGACCTTTCGGAAACGACCGATACCACGAACGCAAAAATTATGTTGCGCCGTAAAGACGACCCGAAAAAATATATCCTTTCGCATTATTGGATAAACGAAAGCAAGCTCGAAAATGCGGATGATAAGAGCGCAGGCGCGAAGTATCTCGAATGGGCGCAGGCAGGATATTTGACAATTTGCGAGGGGAATGATAACGACTTGACACTCGTTGCGGATTGGTTCGCGGATTGTTGCAACAAATACGGCTTGTCGCTTTTGAAATGCGGGTACGACCAACGTTTCAAGCGCGATTGGGTACAGCGTATGGAATATTACGGGTGGGTTGATAAAGAAGATTTGATTATGATAAACCAAAGCCCCGACGTATTGCATACGGCAAATTGTCAAGTCGAGGCGGATTTGAAAGACCGTATAATTGTCGGCTTGAATGAAGTCGATAAATGGTGCTTTGGAAATGCCGCGTTAAAGGTTGACGGGCGCGGGAAATCTCTTGTCGTGAAAATCGACAATATGAAAGCGCGGAAGATTGACGGCGCGGTAACAACGGTTATATTACAGGAAACTTTCAACCGTTATAAAACGGATTGGAATGATTGGTTGCAATAAATTTGCGTCGCTTTGTAAGAAATTATCACAAAACACTTGACAAAATTTACAAAATGTGATATATAGGTGAAAAATGGAGGTGGTAAAAATTGGCTTTTTGGTCGAAGTGGTTTAAGAAACCCGAAAAACAAATAAATTATAGCCTTGCCGATATATTGAGCGGCGTTGCGCCGATATATACGAACGGTTTCGGCAATAATGTTTACGCCTCCGACGTAGTACAGCAAGCTATTTATGCGATTGTAACGGAATTGAAAAAGCTCGACCCCGTACACGTACGCAAAACGGTAAGCAATAGCGATTATGTGAGCGTTTCGTCGGAAATTCAAAGGGTACTTGACAATCCTAACCCGTTAATGACGACGAGTGATTTTATCGAAAAAGTGGCTTGGACGTTGCTTTTGAATTATAACGCGTTTATTTATCCTATTTGGGAGGGCAATACGCTGAAAGGGCTTTATCCTTTGCAGCCGTCGCGCGTTGAGTTCGACCCCGATTATGGCGGAACGGGCAAAACGTGGGTACGGTTTACTTTCCCGAATAATTATACGGGCGAAATGCCGTACGACGATGTAATCCATTTGCGGTATCGTTTTTCCGTTTCGGAATTTATGGGCGGCAATGAAAGCGGCAACCCCGATTTCGCGCCGTTGCTCGATACGCTTAAATTAAACGATACGCTTTTGAAAGGGCTTGCGAAATCTCTTAATATTCAAACCTCGGTAAATGGCTTGATTAAGATTAAGAGAATGGCGGACTATGACGAGCAGGTCGAAAAGGTCAAGGAATTTGAAAAGAAATTGCAAGCGAACGAAAGCGGTATGCTTGTACAAGATATTTCGGCGGAATATGTACCGCTTGCGAAAAACGTAAACCTGCTTGATGAAAAGGTGCTTGAATTTATCGACAAAAAGATTTTGCGTACATTCGGCGTATCGATCCCGATTGTCAACGGCGATTATACGGCGGCGCAGTACGAGGCATTTTATCAAAAGACGCTTGAACCGATTGTCAAGAGTTTAGGGCAAGCGTTCACGAAAGGGATTTTTTCCAAACGGCAAGCAAGCGGATTTAATAATAAAATCGTATTCTACACCAAAGAATTGATTTTTATGAATACCGACCAAAAAATCAAGCTGTTTGATATTCTCGTAGATAGCGAAAGCTGTTTCAAAAATGAAATGCGTACGGCGTTCGGCTTGCGCCCTCTTAAAGAATTGGAGGGGCAGCTTGCGGCAAGCAGTAACAAGCAAAATGCAATGAATAACGCCGAGAATAACAAAGACGATAAACAAGGCAAGGACGGCGGCGCAGTTAAGGACGAAGAACAAGACGACGGGCAAGACAGCGGCGAAAATAACGGGCTTGCAAGTGATGAAAACGGCGATAATGACGGAGGTATAGCGAATGGGTAAAACGACGGTATATGGGCATTGCGCGGCAGGGTGCAGGCGTCCCGTTGTAGCGAAAGAAGAATTGACCCTTGTAACGAGAGAGGAATATGCCGAATTGGAAGCAAACGGCGAATTGGTAGAGGATTGCGTATATGTCATTACCAACGATACCACGGTCGAAGAGCTTGCGAATAGGCTTGAACAGTTTAATAGTGTTATGAAGGGTGAAGAAGCTGTACCGAAAGCGGAGCAAGACGGCGACGGGAATATTATTTCCGATACCTATGTTACAAAAGATGATGGACTTCTTTACACGCATTTGATTATTGCATACGAAGGCGCACTTAACTTTACATTAGAAACTCATCAAGCGGACGCCTATACAGGAACCGAAGAAAATGGCGATTACACGCTTGCGAGAATTTTGGTGATGAAAGGCTGTGATAGCAAAGATAAAATATATCCTGCAAGCGGTATATTAGATTACGGTGGAACAATTTATATCACCTATGGCGTTTATGCAAAACAGCTTGCAGGAAAATGGACGCAGTTGGTGGTGTGTCAATATTATTTTTCATCTGACGGCAAGATATATACTACCGAAAATCAGTACAGTTTAAGCGGAGCGACTTTCACGGACACGGTGAGTCAGGTGTAAAATGGGATATTTCCTAAAAAGAAATAACGAGGGGCGTAAACAATGGCAATATGCAACGGCAAAAATGTAATAGTGGTGTACCGTAACGGAAAGCGTATTCGCATTGTGGGGGCGCTTACAAGCGTAACGCCCGAAGCCCTTGCCGCGCCCGAAATATCCCTTGACGGCGATACCTTAACAATGACCGCCACGGACAGTAATACGCAAGAGTTTGTTATATTCGTGGACGGCGTGGAAACGGAAACGGTGGCATATATGGAATTCGATCTTTCCGCACTTGGGTTGAGCGAGGGAACATACAGCATAACGGTCAAGGCAAGGGCAAGCGGTTATGAGGATAGTCCTGCGAGCAATGCGGTGAGTTATGTTGTGGCAGGTGAAGAAACCTACACTGTAAGCGGTACTTGGGTGTTTAATGAGGATTTAGGCACTATACAGTCAACCGAATTTCCTACAACCGCAGTAAACTTTACGAGCAACGGCATTGCATATACAAGCATATGGTGTGAAGTAGGCACTGTTGTTTATGGAAATACCTATGTATATGACATGGGTTGGACTAACGAAGCCTACCGCACGATAACCTTTGACGGTGTGCAAACTGTAAGCAAAGAGTTTTATGAGTGGTTTGTAGCAAACGCAGTACAACAAACGATAGGCTTTACCATTGAAGGCACGCAGTATTTTGCTGACGTCGGTATGACTTGGGAACAATGGGTAGCGAGTAGCTATAATACGGACGGTTATATTGTATATACTGACCCTTATAACAAAAATAAGAGTATTCGTCCAAAAAACAACCCAGGCGGTTTATCGGTAAGCGGTGGCAATGGCGGTGGTGTCAATGATTTGATTGGTGCGTATGACTATGAACTTATCAAATAAGAGGTACACCTATGATAGTAAAATCACAAATAGTATATCCGCACCTCGGCATTATTGACGAGATAGAGGAAGAAGTAAACGAATAAATGGAGGGCTGAAATGGATTTACAATTAATACGCGGTGATACGCATTTGCTGACATTTTCTTTGCAAGACAAGAACGGCAAAGCGTACATATTGACGGATAAAGATAAATGCTATTTCACCGTCAAAACAAGTTTCCACCGCGCGGATTTTGTATTGCAAAAACAGCACGGCGACGGCATAACCTACAACGCCGAAACGGGCTTGTATGAAATCCGTTTGACGCAGGTATGCACTTGCAACCTTGCGTGTGGGAATTATGTTTACGATATTAAGGTTAAGATTGCGGACGGCGAAAGGGAGCTTGTCAAAACATTGGTTAAGGGCGCGCTTTCGATCGTAAGCAACGCAACGCATAAGGGGAATGAGTAATGACGGAAATTGAGTTAAAGGATTTACGCATACAAGAGGAAGTATCGCTCGGCGGTTTATCGGTTGCGGTGGAAAAGGTAGGCGATAACAAGGTATTTCGTCCTTTAACGATTACGGAAAACGGCACATACGACGGCGGCGAAGAGGACGGAAAGTTTATCGGTTATACGCCCGTTACGGTTGATGTAAAATTGGAAAGACCGATTAAAAAATATATTGACAGCACGGGCGACCCTACGGGGTTGTTGAAAGGCTTGCAATTCACGGATATGACCCTGTTTGTTGAATACAATGACACTGAAAACGCAACGAATATGAACAGTTTTTATCAAAATTGTACCTATTCAAATAAATACCCACTACTGAATACAAGCAAGGCGACCAGTATGTATTATATGCACAACAACAATTACGAAATGGTTGAATTGCCTGCGTATGATACGAAGAATGTAGGGGACTTTCAATATTTTTGCGGAAATTGTCGTAATATGAAAAAAGTGCCTTTGCTTGATGTTCGTGCCATTTATACTTTTACGGGTGCGTTTGTGGGGTGTACAAGCCTTGAGGAAATTTGGCTTAAAAATATCGCGGCGAATTTGCAGGTTGGTTCGGGTGATACCTACGGGCATTTAATAAAGGTTGAGTGTCTTATCAACTTAATCTATGAATTACGCCAACGAAAGGGCAAATGCATTTTAACGATTGGGAATGTCAACCTTGAAAAGTTGGCAAATGTGTATGTCCGTACAATCGACATTACGGACGAAATGAGAGCAGAGGACGATTTAATTGACGAGAAACTACCCTTTGAGGTATGCGAAAGTACGGACGAGGGAGCTATGTGGATTGTCGATTATGTAACATTAAAAAATTGGGAATTACGATAAACGGAGGTAGTTATGGCAGTAAGAGAAATTCCTGCAGGAAGCGTGGAAGTACAGGTTGGTTTGTGGGCGTATTGGCGTGAGTTTACCGTAGGCGGTACTACTTACGGGCGTTATGTATTGTATTCGGCGGAAGGTTATTGTTTCTATGATTTGACCGACCCGTTCTGCTATGTTGACAGCGACATTACGGGCGAACTTTTACCCGAAAATCAAAGAGTGTATGCACAGTATCAATCTACGACCTGTCAAACGCTTGAAGAGGTCAACGCGCGTTTTGTTTCCGTTCCTGTACAGGACGGCTACGAAATCGTAAGCGTTGGCGGTGGCAACGATCACGAAATTGCGTAATTGTAGGAGGGGGTTATTGTGAAAGGTGAATTTATAAAGCGAAATTACCCTGCCGAATATAAAGCGGAGGCGGAAAGCGGGCTGATTATCGGTACGCCTATCGTTTTTGATACGCCTACGGATATTGGCGGTTGGTTTCAAGAAACGATTTGCGCGGGTGCGATTTCCCCCGATGTATTGAGAAACGATGTTGCTTTCTTTTTCAATCATAATTTAGAGGGGAAAAAGATTGCCCGTTCGATTATACCGATTGACAAAAAGGGCGGTATGGATTTCGAGGTAACGAATGAAAAAGTAACTATGCGCGTAAATCCCAACCGTGAGCGCTCGGACGTGAACGACCTTTATTTGAGTATAGAGGACGGAACGACGGACGGTATGTCCTTTATGTTCCGCGTAGTTGACGAACGTTGGGAGGATATGGATACCGATTACCCTAAACGTTATATTTTGAAAATCGACCCTGTTATCGAGGTGTCGGCGGTAAATTATCCCGCCTATGCCTCGACGAGTATAAACGTTGCCCGTGGGGATTTGTTGACGGAAACCGACAAAGCCGTAATCGGACAGTTACGGGAAAGGCAACGCGCGGCGGCGGAAAACGCGGCAAACGAAAAAAGAGAGCTTGAACTCTTAAAAATCAAGGCAAAATTATATTAATCTTGGAGGATTGAAAACTATGAAAAACTATTTCAAGAAACTTATTGCAGCGAAAGAAAAAAGAGCGCAGGAATTGCGTACGCTTATCCAAAGCAGCGAGAACGTAAACGAAGCGCGTAACGCTATGACCGAACTTGAAAGCGTAAACGGTGAATTGACCGAAGCACGCGCACAGCTTGCCGCAATCGAAGCGGAAGAAGCAAGAAAGGCGCAAGGCAACGGCGCGGGCTTTAATGTTGCGGCAACTTACGCACAAAACAACGCACAGGCAAGAGCAACGGAAACGGTAGATAAATTCGATACGCCCGAATATCGCAGGGCGTTTATGGAATTTGCTTGCCGTGGTACGGCTATCCCTGCGGAATATCGCGCAACGACCACGACGGCGGACGCGGGCGCGGTTATTCCTACGACGATCGTAAACGAAATCATCAAAGAGCTTAAAGTTTACGGCAATATCTATTCCAAAGTACGTAAGCTTAACGTACAAGGTGGCGTAAAAATCCCCGTCCTTTCGTTGAAGCCTACCGCGTCTTGGATTGGCGAAACTACGCCGTCGGAAGCGCAAAAGATTTCCGCAACGGAAAGCATTTCGTTCTCGTATTTCGGCTTGGAATGCAAAGTTGCTCAAACGTTGCTTGCGAGCGTTGTAACGCTTGATATGTTCCAATCGCTCTTTACTACGCTTGCGGTTGAAGCTATCGCGCACGCGCTTGACGCAGCCGTAATGAACGGCGCGGGTACGAATTCGCCTTTGGGTATCTTGAACGATACGCGTGTACCTTCCGCAAATGTTGTTACGCTTTCCGCAAACGATTTCGTAGATTGGAGCGCGTGGAAGAAGAAAGTCTTTGGCAAGATGAAGAAAGCATATCGCAACGGCGCGTTCTATATGGCGCAAGGCACGTTTGACGGCTATATTGACGGTATGACGGACAGCGCAGGGCAGCCTATCGGTCGCGTAAACTACGGCATT
>JAZRBK010000075.1:0-5592 GCA_045635025.1 Candidatus Scatosoma sp. | reverse complement strand
GCTCCCGTGCTTAATCGACGAACGAAGCGGACGGCTCGTACGCAGGAATGATAACGACGGTTTTTTCTTTTATAGTTTGATTTTCCATAAGAAACCTCCGTTTTACAGTCTAAACGGTTTAGGCGTAAAGTCTAAAAGGCGTAGCGTATAAACGCCCATATCCTTATTTTAGCACATATTTCCACTGAAAGCAAGAAAATAAGTGAAATTCGTGAAATATTTCACATAATGAACGCATTTTGCACGTATGAATAAAACAGAAAAGGCGTAAGCGAAAAAAAATGTTGCAAAAGCAGAAGAAACACTTTCAAAAAGAAAAAAAATATGTTATAATAGGAGAGAACGGTTTGTTGAAAAATGAGTTTTCGAACGCGTTTGCCCCGTTTGATTTTTCCCGTCATAGCACGATTGGTTGCGGCGGTGTGGCGAAAGGAGCGTTTTATCCCCAGACGGTTACGCAACTAAAAGACCTTTTAACCGCGTTACAAAAGGCGGGCTTGCGATACCACATTCTTGGCAATCTGTCTAACGTGCTACCGCCCGACGGTGCGAGCGCCCGATACGTCATTCGCACGACGGAGCTGTTACCGTTAGAAGAAAATAACGAGCGCTTTGTGTCCGCAGGTATGCGTAGCGGAGTGTTTATGCGCCGACTTGAAAAGCTTGGGCTTAGCGGCGGGGAGTTTTTAGCAGGGATTCCCTGTACGATAGGCGGGGCGTTATATATGAACGCGGGCGTTAGCGGTCGGTATATCGCAGAGCTTGTGGAAAGCGTAACCGTTTTGCGGGCAGGGCACATAGAGAAGTTGTCGTTAGACGAGTGTCGTTTTGCATATAAACAAAGTGTTTTCATGCAAAACAATTGGGTGATTCTTGGGGCGCATTTGCGGTTAGCGGAGTCTTCGTCTGAGTGCGTTGCAGAAAATATTCGAGAATACGTACAAAAACGCGCGCATTTACCCAAAGGTAAAAGTATGGGTTGCGTTTTCAAAAATCCGCCGAATGCTTTGGCGGGAAAGCTTATCGAGGGTGCGGGACTTAAAGGACTGCGTATCGGCGGAGCGTCGGTTTCCACGGAGCACGCCAATTTTATCCTTAACGACAACGGAGCGCTTTCCGCGGAGATTAAAAGCTTAATTGGGCTTGTGAAAAACGCTGTATACGCTCAGTATAGGGTACGGTTAGAAGAGGAAATACGATATTTAGATTGACGGGTTAGATTAACGAAAGGAAGTGTACGAAAGTGATTTTGACGGCGGATTATCATACGCATACCCCTTATTCTCACGGCAAAAATACCGTCGAGGAGAACGTTGCGCGTGCAAAAGAGCTTAACTTGAAAGAAATTGCGATTGCCGACCACGGGTTCGCACATATTGCCTACGGTATTCGCAGAAAGGTTTTTGAAAACTATAAATTGGAGTGTAAAGCGGCGGCGGAAAAACACGGTATACGCGTGCTCGTGAGTATGGAAGCGAATATTCGCGGCGTATCGGGCAAAACGGATATGGCAGAACAGGATTTCGACAGTTTCGACGTGTATTTGTGCGGAAATCACAGGTTTATCCGTTATGATACCTTTGGTGATACCTTCAAGTACGGAATGGGGAATATGCTTACTACGAAAGTTTTTCACCGCGCGTCGGACAAGCGTATCCAAGAGAATACGAAAGCGTATATACAAACGATAAAAAACAATCCGATTGACGTGCTCACGCATTTGAATTATCTTTGCCCTGCCAACGCGCTCGAAGTGGCGAAGTGTGCCGCGGACTTTGGAACGTATATAGAGCTAAACGCGAAAAAAGAGCATTTGACGGACGAAGAACTTTCTGCTATCGTGGCGAAAACGGAGGCTCGGTTCGTTATCGGTTCGGACGCCCATTCCGCGCTACGGGTAGGGGAACATAAGCTCGTGGAGGAGCAGATAAAGCGGATAAACCTGCCGTTGGATAGAATTGACAATATAGACGGACGGTTGCCTACCTTCCGTTTTGCAGAATATAAAAAGGGAAGGTAACTATGAGTTTTTCGGGCGATATAAAAAAGGAAATCGTAAACCGCGCTTTCGACGGGGACAAGCAAGATTGCGCGCAAAAAAAGGCTGCGCTTTCCTCGTTCGTCCGTACGAGCGGGATTTTAGGCGTAAAAGACGGATTTCCCACCTTCTTTTTGGTGAGCGAAACGGAAGCCGTCGCGGAGTTTTTTACGGGGCTTTTCTTTGAAACGTTTCATTCGGAACTTTTCGTTTCGCACGTTACGCGCGATAAAAAGAGCGGCAGGGACAAGCTCGTAATGGAGTGCCCGCCCGCCGTAGCCAAAGACGCGCTTTCAAAACTCGGTTTATTAAAGCGGAACGGAGAGTTCCGCGAGGAGATTTTGCCTTCGCTCGTGAAAGAGGAAGATAGTAAAATCGCCTATATTAAAGGGGCGTTTTTAGGCGGAGGAAGTTGTATTTTACCGACGGGAAACGGGACGGGCTACCACCTTGAAATCGTCTTTTCTGAGAAAAAGACGGCGCGTGATTTTTGTAAACTGCTTGCGGAGTTCGAACTCATTGCCAAGCTTGCAAATCGTAAGGAAACGTTCGTCGTCTATATCAAGAGCAAGGAAGTGATTTCCGATTTTCTTGCGCTTATCGGTGCGGAAAACTCGCTTAAAAAGTTTATCGAGTTCGTGGAAAAGCGCGACGAGGCAAACCGCGACAACCGAGCGAGAAACTGTATCTCGGGTAACGCGGACAAAGCGGCGATAGCCGCCGTGAAGCAAGTGGTTGCAATTCAAAAACTGCAAAAAGCCACCTCGTTTAAGGGGTTGAGCGAGGAATTGGGTTCGCTTGCGAAGTCGAGGCTGCGATATCCTACGATGTCGCTCAAAGAACTTGCCGAACTTTTGGGAGTGAGTAAAAGTTGCTTAAATCACCGTATGCGGAAACTTATGGAATTAGCGGAGGAGTGTTAAGAGTATGACGGATTTTGTGCATTTACATCTACATACGGAATACAGCTTGCTCGACGGAGCGGCGAAAGTAGACGACCTTGTAGATTATCTTGTTAAAAACGGAATAGATACCTGCGCGATTACCGACCACGGGAATATGTATGCGTCCCTTTATTTTGCCGAAGAGTGCGTCAAGAAAGGGATAAAATATATTATCGGTTGTGAGCTTTACGCAGTGGATAACCACTTAGAGCGGAACTTCAATATCAAAAACGAACACATCGTCTTACTTGCGAAGAATAAGACGGGTTATAAAAATATCGTAAAACTCGATTCGCTTTCGTATATAGACGGTTATTACGGTGGAAAGCCGAGAATTAGTTACGATTTAATCAAGAAACACCACGAGGGGGTTATCTGTCTTTCCGCGTGCTTGGCGGGCAGAATGCCGCAACTTTTGCTTGCAGGGGATTACGAGGGTGCGAAAAAATGGGCTTCGGAGATGAAAGAAATCTTCGGGGAAGATTTTTATATCGAACTTCAAGACCACGGGATTCCCGAGCAGAAACAGATTTTACCCGACCTTATCAAAATCGCACGGGAGCTGGATATTCAGCTCGTAGCAACGAACGACGTGCATTATATCGAAAAAGACGATTATGAAATGCACAGCGTTCTTTTGTGTATTCAAACGAAGTCTACGCTCGCGCAGCCGAAAATGAAGTTCAGTACGAACGAGTTCTATATGAAATCGGGCGATGAAATGATGGAGCTTTTCCATTACGTTCCCGAAGCAATTACCAATACGCGTGTAATTGCGGATAAAATTGAAGAGCCCGTGTTCGATTTAACCCCTAAGGGCGACCCCATTCGCGATACGTCGCTTATCCCGCTTTATAAACCGGACGACGGTTCGACCTCGCCCCAGTATTTGACGAACTTGACTTGGACGGGGCTTGCGAAACGCTATAAAGATATTACGCCCGAAATTAAGCAAAGGGTGGAATACGAACTCGGCATTATTATTAAAATGGGTTTTGCCGATTATTTCCTTATCGTTTGGGATTATATCAACTGGTGGCGTTTGCACGGGATTCCCGTAGGACCAGGACGCGGCTCGGGCGTTGGCAGTATCGTTGCGTATTCGATTGGAATTACCGACGTAGACCCGTTGAAATACGATTTGATTTTCGAGCGTTTTCTTAATCCCGACCGTGTTTCTATGCCCGACTTCGACGTTGATTTCTGTACGAAACGCAGATACGAAACGATAGAATACGTTCGCGAAAAATACCACCCCGAAAACGTAGCGCAAATCGTTACGTTCGGTACGCTTGCCTCCCGCGCCGTTATCAAGGACGTGGGGCGGGTTATGGGCGTTCCGTATTCGGAAACGCATAAAGTCGCTAAACTAATGGACGGCAAATCGACGATTGGGGAATTGCTCGGCAGAAAGATACCCAAAATTGAAAAACAGTTAGAAGACCCTGAACTGCCCGATGATAAGCGCGGCGAAATAGAAAAAAATCTCGCGGAGCAAAAGAAAAAGAAAAACCCTGAGTTTATCGAGGTGTATGAAACCAACGAAGAACTCCGCAAGGTTATCGATATGGGCTTAAAGCTCGAAGGTATGCCGAAAAACACCTCCGAACACGCGGCGGGCGTCGTTATTTGTAATAAGGTGCTTTCCGATAACGTTCCGCTTGCGCGAAACGGCGAAGATATCGTTACGCAATTTGATATGAAAGAAGTCGAGGCAGTGGGGATGTTAAAGATGGACTTCCTTGCGTTGACGACGTTGACGGATATTCAAAACACGCTCGAATATATCAAAGCGGGAACGGGCGAAGAAATAGACTTCCACGCAATCGGCGTAGACGTGCCCGAGGCGTATCAACTCATCTCGTCGGGAGATACCGATGCGGTGTTCCAACTCGAACAAGGCGGTATGAAAAAGTTTATGAAAGACTTGCAGCCGAACTGTTTGGAAGACTTGATTGCGGGTATTTCTCTTTACCGTCCCGGTCCTATGGACTTTATTCCGACGTATATCCACAACAAGCACCACCCCGAGGATATCGTATACGATACGCCGCATCTTGAACCGATTTTGAAAAACTCGTACGGGGTTATCGTATATCAAGAGCAAGTAATGCAAATCTTCCAACAGCTTGCGGGTTACACCTACGGACAAGCCGACCTCGTGCGCCGTGCGATGTCTAAAAAGAAGAAAAAAGAGCTAATGGAGCAAAAGGACAAGTTCATTTACGGAGCCCCTGCCGAGGGGATTACCGGTTGCGTATCCAAAGGGATTCCCGCGGAAGTTGCTGGGAAAATCTTTTCGGATATGGAAAGTTTCGCTTCCTACGCATTCAATAAATCACACGCGGCGGCGTATGCGGTCGTAGCGTACAGAACGGCTTATTTGAAAGCGTTCTATCCCAAGGAGTTCCTTGCGGGTATTCTCAACGACCGTATCGATAAAATCGACGAGATTTCCAAGTATATTATGTATATGAAGGAAAAAAATATCGCCGTATTGCCGCCCGATATCAATAAATCCAAAGAGATTTTCTGGGTAGAGGGCAACGGGCTTAGAATCGGGCTCGGCGCTTTGCGCGGCGTAGGGCAAGAAGCGATAAGTCGGATCGT
>JAZRBK010000074.1:0-2404 GCA_045635025.1 Candidatus Scatosoma sp. | reverse complement strand
GGTATAATAAGGTTAAGTACTTGTCTGACCACGATATGTTAAAGCTTGGGGTGCGCGTTTCAATGGCGGCATATGAAGAGCAAAATGGATTTTACACGGATAACTCTTTCGTCGGTATTCAAATTTTTGGAGGGGATTCTACAAACGTAGGTGCACCTGCATTGGAAGGCGTTCCCGCAAACAATATCTTCTCCGACGCTTCGGTTGTAGAGCTGGCAAGGTGGTTTGCCAAGTTCCAATCGGACGAGAGAGAAGTGTTAAATCTTGCAGAGGCTTTTAACGGGGAATTTGAGGACGTTACGGTTGAAACGCTTTTGAATGAAAACGTTTTAATTGCGAAAGCAATAACCGAAAAAGGCTCCCAAATTGGTGAAAAGAATAATTATGGTGCGGGTGGGGTATACGATTCCTGCGTAGGGAGTATGAATGATAGCGTTCGCCAAAATATATTCCTTATTGACGATTTGGATTCGGCGTTAAAAGGAAGTACAACGATTTCTACAAGAGTTTGGTCGTATTTGTCGAGTAAGAAAAAATACTATGACGGTAGTTTGATGTTTATACCTACCAATTATCGGGCACACGTAGAAAGCGCAACGTTTGGACAAATATACAAAGACGAAACAGGGAAAGACAAAGTGGGCGTATCCCTTCGGTTTAACGAGCCTGTACAATTCAAGAAGTATAAGGACGGCAGAGAAATTGCACCTTATATAGAGGGATATATTAACGGGAACGCGGCAAACGCGCTTACGTTCAACTATGTATCGGGTGAGGGCACGGACACGTTGTTCTTTGAAACGGACGTTTCGAATTATGCAATGAATATCACGAGAGTTTCGTTAAAAACGGCGCACGGCTTTGAAGACGTTTACGACTTTGCACCCCATGCTTCTACGGGGGGCGTAGTCGGTGCATTTCAACACCTTAACGTAATGAACAAGACGGAAAATAAAATCGTGAACGGTTGGGATACTATTTCCACCCAAACGTTCATTTGTTCGTATGATTTAAGAGAACCTGAAATTGATATTAACGGCAACGTTTCTCAAACGGTAAAAACGTCGCATACGACGACGATTAGAACGACGGGTATTAGTGAAAAGGGTAGCTTTTATTACGCGTGGACTACGGATAATACAAGCGTACCGCGAGCCCTGTTTAGTGAACCTATTTCCCCGCAAGGATACCAAACGATTTCTTCGCCTTCCAATATCTCGGGGACAAGATATTTATACGCGGTTGCCGTTTCGGAATTAGGGAAACAGAGCGAAACAAAGTGGTACGGCCCGTTCTATTTTGATAACGATGAGCCAACGTTGAAGGTAGAGCTGCTTGAAAATAGTTATAAGCAAAAACATTTTAGGATAACGATTACAAATAAATCACCAACAATTGAAAGCTTTGATAAATACGTTGAGCTGAAAAAGAATCTCAAATTATTTGTTGCAAGCGACGCCGATGGGCAAAACGTCGTAAAGGAATCGTCCATTCCCATTTCTGATGAGATGCTTAAAAACGAGTCTGTAACGGTTGAATATACGTTAGAGGCAAGTAAACTTGATTTACTGTTGGGTGGAGAGAAAGAATACGGTGAATATTATATTTTCTTTTCCATAAGCGACGTGTTGGAAAATCAAGGAAAAACCGAACCGATTTCTTATTATTTTGACGTTAGAGATATTTTTAGCGTTACGCTTACCAAAAATAATTTTGAGATGGATGAGTTTGCGTCGGGGAAGTTGAGCATTGGTGAAAATTATTACACCATAGACTTATCTAAAATCGGCGTAGACAAGGCATTGACTTTTACGGCAAACGAGATTTCCTCTATGGTGGTTGAAGAGTTTGTAAACGTTAAGAGTGATGTTGACGTAAGTTCCCATATAAACGTAACGAGTAGTAATAAAGAAATCAATATAAGCATAAAAGAAAAGTTCCATGCGGGACTTTACTGTTTGACGTTGAAAGATAAAGACTCAGATAAACGTTCTTTGCCGATATACTTTTACGTAACGGACGGTAAGGTTGGAGGTTTTTATCAAGAGGAAACGGGTGGGTATCAATCCATTTCTAATAACGCGGTGCTTACCAATAAAGTATTCCAAATACCAACGTCTGTTCCGTACTATTATATGACTGATACGGGTTCGGTGAAAAATGAAAATTACATCGACGGAAATGGAGCGGCAATCTTTTCTTCGTGGTACGTAGCGCATTCGTATATTCTTTATCGTGAATATTTAGATTTGCATGCGATTACTTTAACGTCAACTTTGGCAGACGACTTAAATAGGGGTGGTGTTAGTGTTCATCGTAAGGCAGACGGGGTAACGCAAACCGCCCAAGCGGGACAGGTATGGATTCGCTATAAGGAAGAGAATTGGAGACCTAATAGCACGAC
>JAZRBK010000073.1:0-4631 GCA_045635025.1 Candidatus Scatosoma sp. | reverse complement strand
GTTAGGGGGGGGGAAAATTGAAATAAGGGAGAATGTATATGAGGAGTATTAAGAAACTAACGCTCTCTAAAAAGCTTAAAACGGAACGAATGATATGCATTTTGACGTATTGTTTCTTTTTTTGTTCGTCATTATTTAGCGTATATGCTTCGTCCCAAAACTTTGTTTTCTCTTTGACGGTAAGCATGCGACCGTCAGAGTCTTTGATCATCGCTTCTTTGTAATCCTTTTTGCAGGTGAAGAACCATTTACCAAAAGAAAGGTTAGTATATAAGGCTTGTGCTTCAATAAAAGCATTCTTGCAGGCTTGTAAAGGTAATGAAATTAAAAGTAATATTTTTATAGTGTAAACATTTTGTTGTGCAAGAGGGGGACTTGAAGCTTAAAATGAAAAAAATAAGCGCAATAATATAACAGGGAATATAAATCCCTCTGAAAAGCCATTTCCAGTTTTTGTTTGCAAAGGTTCTGTGGGTGGTAGGCTCGTTTAACCATTCTTCATATAATTCTTCTGTGGTGGTTTCGGGGAGGTCGGTGGTTGCCGTAGCGGTTTTCGCTTGGTTGGGGGAAGAAACGGGCGTTTGCGCTACCGTATTCGCGCTCGCGGCGGCGGTTTCCGCTTTCAGAGGGGCAGGGGTTTGCTCTGCATGCAGGACGTAACCGCAGTATATACAATGCGCGGCGGTGTCCGAGATTTTTTGTCCACATTCGGGACAGGTGATAAGTGCCATAATTTTTCTCCTTTGTTATTAGACGTTCTACCGCTTTATAGACTTAAAAAATATCTTTTGGGCAATAAAATATCTAATTAGATAACGTTGCTTCTATTTTAGCATATCTAATTAGATAAGTCAAGCTCTTTTTACGTTTTTTTGTATTATAATAGAAATATGGAAAGAAGAAATAATTTTATCGACGTGTTTAATGAATTGTTAGAGGAGAAAGGGCTGACGCGCAAGGCGTTTTCTTTGCAGAGCGGGATTCCGTACCCGACGGTAATCGGTTGGACGAACCTGCAAAGATTGCCCGATTTTACGGCACTTGTCAAGATAGCGGACTTTTTCGAGTGCTCGGTGGATTATTTGACGGGCAGGCAAAACGAGCTTGGTGCACCGATTGGGCAAACCTTATCCCCGACGGAAGAGGGATTGCTTTCAGGGTTTCGCGCTTTGAATACGGAAGAGCGTATGTTGATATTAAAGCTAATGAAAAGCTTATCTAAACAAGAAAAATAGCCTATTCTCCAAAGAGAGCAGGCTATTTTTATACGTTTTTTGCGACAAGCCGATAGACGCGGCTTGCGTTTTTATTTTATAAGCGATTTTCCCGTCATTTCCTTAGGCTGAGGGAGCTTCATCATCGCAAGCAAGGTGGGAGCAAGGTCCGCGAGCACGCCGTCATCACGCAAGGAAACGTTTTTATATTCCTCCGAAACCAAAATTACGGGAACGGGGAAGGTCGTGTGTTGCGTGAAAGGCATAACGCCGTCGTCTGCGAGCATTTGGTCTGCGTTGCCGTGGTCTGCCGTTACGAGTGCGCTGCCGCCCATAGCGAGGATTTTATCCGTTACTTTCTTCACGCATTCGTCTACCGTGTGCACCGCTTTCACCGCCGCGTCCATAATACCCGTGTGCCCAACCATATCGCAGTTGGCAAAGTTGAGAATGACGACGTCGTAATCGCCCGTATCGAGCTCTTGCAGTACCCGTTCGGTTACTTCGTATGCGCTCATCTCGGGTTGTAAATCGTAGGTGGCTACTTTCGGGGAGGGGATTACGATACGAGTTTCGCCCTCGACGGGGGGTTCTAACTTCGCGTTGAAGAAGAACGTTACGTGCGCGTATTTTTCCGTTTCCGCAATGTGGAGCTGTTTCAAACCGAGCGATGCGATATATTGGGGCAACGTGTTCGTGATTTCGTCGGGCGGGAACGCTACGCCAACGTTTTCAAACGACGAATCGTATACCGCGAACCCAACGTACGTGGGGGCAAGGAAGCCCGTTTTACGCTCGAACCCGAGCGTTGCGCCCGTCTTTGCGTCCGTGAACGGGAACTTTTCTTGCGAGAACATTCTCGAAATCTGCCGAGCTCTGTCGGGGCGGAAGTTAAAGCAAATAATGCTATCGCCCTTTTCAATGAGCGCAACGGGTTTCCCGTTTTCCGTGAGGTTGGTGGGGAGAATAAACTCGTCGGTTACGCCGTTTTCATAAGAGGCTTTCGCCGCGTTTTCCGCGCTGCCCTCAAACTGTACGCCCGTGCCGAGTGTAAGCATATCGTACGCCTTTTCTTCTCTATCCCAGTTATTGTCGCGGTCCATAGCGTAATATCTGCCCGCAACCGAAGCAATTTTACCGAAATTCAGTTCGTTAAGCTTGTTTTGGAGTTCTTTCAAAAAGTCCGCGCCCGAGGTGGGGGCAACGTCGCGCCCGTCCGTAAACGCGTGGATATAAACGTTGTCAAGCCCTTCCTTTTTCGCCATTTCCACAAGCGCGTATAAGTGTTCGGTATGGCTGTGCACGCCGCCCGTTGAAACGAGCCCGTAAAGGTGGAGCTTTTTCCCGTTCTCTTTCGCCGCGTGCATAGCGCGAAGGAGTTCTTTGTTTTTGAAGAACTCGCCGTCGCGAATATCTTTCGTGATTTTCGTTAAATCTTGATATACGATTCTGCCTGCGCCGATATTGAGGTGGCCTACTTCGCTATTGCCCATTTGCCCGTCGGGAAGTCCTACCGACATGCCGCTCGCGCCGAGTTGTGCGGAGGGGTAAGCGTTTTTAAGTTCGGTTACGTATTTGCTTCCGTCCGTGTAAATCGCGTTACCTTTTGCGGAGGGGTTGAGTCCGTAACCGTCCATAATAATAATGGCGTAAGGTTTTTTATTGTTCATAAAATTACTCCTTCAAAGAATGAAATAAAAATTAGGTTTGACCTTTATAAAAAGTCAAAATAGTGGGGGCAGGTACGCGTTGAACGCGAAAACTACCCCCGAAATTGCCTTAAAAAAGATTACTTGTCAAAGTTGACGATAGCCGCGAAGTCGGGGGCTTTCAAGGAAGCGCCGCCGATAAGACCGCCGTCGATTTCGCTCATTGCCATAAGCTCTTTGCAATTTCCTGCGTTCATACTGCCGCCGTATTGGATACGGAGCGCCGCCGCGCATTTTTCGCAGAACATCTCGCCCACCGTTTTACGGATAAAGCCGATGGTTTCGTTTGCCTGTTCCGCCGTAGCCGTTTTGCCCGTGCCGATAGCCCAAACGGGTTCGTACGCGATAACGATTTTCGTGATGTCTTCAATGCCTTTCAAGCCTTCTTCGATTTGTACTTTCAAGACTTCTTCCGTCTTGCCCGTCTCTCTTTCTTCCAAAGATTCGCCGATACAAACGATAGGGGTTAAACCCGCTTTGAGCGCGGTAAGCGTACGCTTGTTTACCGTTTCGTCCGTTTCCCCGAAGTATTGACGGCGCTCGCTATGTCCGATGATAACGTATTTTACGCCGTATTCAAGAAGCATCGCCGCGGAGATTTCACCCGTGTACGCGCCTTTTTCTGCAAAGTGTACGTTCTCTGCGCCGAGCTCGATATTCGTGCCTTTCAAAGCTTCGCTTACTGCGGGAATGTCGATAGCGGGTACGCAAACGACGACGTCACAATTCGCTTCCTTAACAAGGGGGGCAATCGCGTTGACGAGCGCTACGCCCTCGGATGCGGTGTTGTTCATTTTCCAGTTGCCTGCAATAATAGGTTTTCTCATAATTCGTATTCCTTATAATGTTATTTAATGTTATTTTTGCTCGCGCGTGTACGCGATTAGATTTTTCGATGTTTTGCAAACGTGCGTATAAACGAGTTTGCATAGTGGGAGGGCGAACGCTTTTGCAATCCGCCCTCGGTGTTTTCGTCTTATTTATCGTTCAAGCAAGCGATACCGGGAAGAACCTTGCCTTCGAAGAGTTCAAGGGAAGCGCCGCCGCCGGTGGAGATATGGCTCATCTTATCCGCATAGCCGAGTACTTGTACTGCCGCCGCGCTGTCGCCGCCGCCGATAATCGTCGTTGCCTTGCCGTAAACGTCTGCGAGCGCTGCCGCAACCGCTTTCGTCCCTGCCGCCAAAATGGGGTTTTCGAACACGCCCATAGGACCGTTCCAAATAACCGATTTTGCGTTAGCGACCGTTTCCGCGAAGAGTTTCTTCGTTTCAGGACCGATGTCAAGACCCATCATATCGCAAGGGATTTCCATAGAGGGAACGACCGTCGTTTCGATGGGAGCGTCGATGGGATTGGGGAACTCTTTCGCTGCAACCGTGTCTACGGGGAGCAAGATTTTCTTGCCGAGCGCAGCCGCTTTTGCAAGCATTTCTTTGCAGTAGTCAATCTTTTCGTCGTCTACGAGCGAGTTGCCGATTTTGCCGCCTTGCGCTTTGAGGAAGGTATACGCCATACCGCCGCCGATAACGAGGGTATCGCACTTTTCAAGCAAGTTGGAAATAACGTTAAGCTTGTCCGCTACTTTTGCACCGCCGAGGATAGCTACGAAAGGACGTTCGGGATTTTCAAGGGTGTCTGCCATAACGGAGAGTTCCTTTTCGATAAGGAAGCCGCAAGCCGCCGTTTGTACGAGCCCTTCTTCTAC
>JAZRBK010000072.1:0-3741 GCA_045635025.1 Candidatus Scatosoma sp. | reverse complement strand
ATCCAATCGGTTAACCAGTCATCGTGTCTGGTTAACCGCGTTGATGGTAGTATTCATAATCTATGCATTGACATTGATTGCACCATGTCTTTGGATGATATATAACTCGGTAAAGAGTTTTGATGAATTTCATGAGGACGTTTGGGCATTGCCTACCGATCCGATTGCGAATTTATCAAATTTCTTAGAAGCATTCAATATGAAGGTGCAAACCGATATGGGCAGAGAGGTTGGTTTGCCGGTGATGTTTATCAATACCATCTATCTTGCCTTGGTGCCGCCGATTTTCAATATTTTCTTCACTTGCTGTACGGGGTACGCATACGCAAGACATAACTTTAAGTTGAAAGGCGTGTTTTACACAATCATGATTATTCCAATGCTCGTCAATATCGCAGGTACGTTGCCGACAACGTATAAGTTGATTAACGATATTGGGATATACAACAATATTTTCCTTTTAATGATTACGGGTTGGGCAGGCTCTGGCTTTAACTTCCTGCTCATATCCAGTGTATTTGAAAACATTTCGGGTACATACAAGGAGGCGGCTCAAATCGACGGCGCGGGGCAGTGGAGGATTTTCCTTACCATCTACGTGCCGCAGGCAAGCAATATTATCATTTCTTTGTACGTTTTAGCTGTTATCGGCGCGTGGAACGATTACGTGGCACCGAAGCTGTATTTGCCCGAATTTCCTACGCTGGCAACGGGTATTTTCCAGTTGCGCATGGAGGATATAGAAAATCCGAATGGCGATAATGCCTATCATTGGCCGAAAATGTACGCTGTGATGTTGTGGTCAATTATGCCTGTGTTCATTCTCTTTGTTGCTTGCCAGGATAGAATTATGGCAATGGCGAGCGGTGGCGGTATTAAAGAATAATAAAAAAATTAAGGATAAAGGTGATTATTATGAAAAATTCGAAACTTTTAAAAGTATTGGCGTTGGCGTTTGCGGCAATCATGCCTGCGTCTGCGTTTGCAAGCTGTAATACGTTCGGCTCTAGTACAACGGCAGAAAACTGTTTGACAATTAAGTATTACCATGGTGCCTATGGCGATAAATGGATTGAAAATGCAGCGAAGGATTTCGTTGAAGCAAAGGTGGCGGAAGGTGTCACGATTACGTATAAATTGCTCAAAGATACGGATATCGATACGACGGTCGTCAACGAATTGAATAGCGGATCCGGCCTTGCAGATATCTATATGGTTCGTGATACGGCTTGGACGGATTGGGTTCAGAAAGGTTGGTTAGAACCCTTGACGGACGTATATGGGGCACAGGTGGATACCTCGGAAGGGAAGAGAACGGTAAAGGATTATCTTTCCGATGGCTATGATATTCAGTATTATGCGCGCCGTGGGAATCAGGGTGAATATCAGCCGTACGCATTGCCTTGGTCGGCTTCTCAAATCGGCTTGGTATACAATGAAGACATTTTGAAGAGCACGGGACGTGAAACGCCTCCTGAAACGGTAGAGGAACTGTTGGCATATTGTGCCGATTTGAATAAGGCAGGTATCACGCCTTTCACTTTCCCTGGTAAGGAAAGCCACTGGTTTAAGTATCTCATTCAAGTATGGTGGGCGCAGTATCAAGGCGTTAGCGAAGAAAACACCCTCAATGTAAAAGAAGGTGATGGAGCTTTCTACGATTTCTGGAACTTGATGTCTGCTGACGTGTGGAAACAGGAAGGTATTAAGGCAGGTATTGATACGATGCAGGATATCTTCGTGGCGGAAGGTGGCGGTTGGAAGAATTCCTTGGATACGGTAGAATCTTTGACTGTCGCTAAGGCGGAAGAACAATTTGTAAAGAATAAGGCATCGGCTATGCTTGTCGGCGCGTCCTTCATGTACAACGAAGTTAAAATCTTCAATAAGGACGACACTGTATACAAGATGATGAGCTTGCCTACCATTGAAAATGCGGCGAAAAATGCAGACGGTAGCACCATGAAAATTAACTATTATACCAGTGAAGATCGAATGATCGTTCCTAAAGCCGCAGTAAACAAGGAACTCGCAAAAGAATTCTTGGCGTTCATGTGTAATGAAAAGTACCTGCTTGATTTCATAAAGCAGACGGGTACCATGCGTCCTTTTGAATATGCGGACAGCGCATTGGACGCAAAAGCACTTGAATTGAACGAATTCAATACTTCTGTACTGGACGTATACAAGCAGACGGATGCAAAGATTGTTTCCTTGCCTGCAAACGTGAAGACTGTTGAAGACCGTTCTTTGATTTCCTTGTATGAAAAGGTTGGCATCAACGGAGGGACGCCTTGGAACACTTTCATTGATAAAATTAAGGCAAATACTTCCAGTGAAACGATTATGAGCGATGCTTACAAGAATGCAATTCCTGATTTTGATAAGTGGTGGCTTAAGTATTACGGCGAATAATTTATTAGGAGAAAAACCATGAAAAACGGAAAAAAAATAAATTTTTTCCAAAAACCGAAAACAAAAGAAACGTTCTTCCTGTTGGCGCTTGTGTTTATACCGCTTATTCATTTTGTGGTATTTTGGGTGTACGTTAACGCAGCAACGATTTGGAAAACCTTTTTCGAATATATCGATTCCACGGGTGAATATAAGTGGAACGGTATAGATCTATACGTTAAAATTTTCCGCGAATGGGTATTGGGTATTCCGGCTAATGACAAAACTGCAGAGACCGTTGTAGAATATCATCGTATTTTTTGGAACTCGTTCCGCGCAATTTTAATCAATATCATTTTATATCCCATCGTTATTGTAGCGTCGTATGCCTTCTATAAGAAGATCCGCGCGGAGAAATTTTTCCGTGTATGCTTCTATTTGCCTCAATTGGTTTCCATTTCCATTTTGGCGACCATTTACATTAACTTGTTTGATCCGTATATTGGACCGATCAGTCTCTTTATGAAGGCGATTGGACATCCGGTAGACTTTATGGCGAGAGGCTCAAACTCGATGTGGACGCTTATTTATATATTCGCAATTTGGACGGGCTTGGGCTCTAACGTTATTATGCTTAGTGGCGCAATGTCCCGTATCCCTGCGGATATCGGAGAATATTGCCAGCTGGAAGGGGTTGGATTTTGGAGAGAGCTTTTTCAAATTGTTCTTCCCTTGATTATGCCTACGCTTGGTGTATATTTGGTTAATATCCTACTTAGCGTGTTTGCATTTATGATGCAACCCATGATGGTCACGGGTAACGATCAGTCGGGCGGCTATTTCATGACGGTAGGTTGGTATATTTTCGAGGCGTCGGCAAAGGGGACAGGCGATCAAATTTATGCGTCTACGCTTGGTTTATTGCTTACGGCGATGATTACGCCTTTCGTTATCGGTTTAAGGATTTTAATTAAGAAAATTACACCTGACGTTCAGTTCTGATACAGAAGGAAGTATGAAAGGAAAAAAACTCATCAAATATATCGGCGGGGCTGCGCTTGTCGGTGTATTGACGCTTGCCGTGCTTGCTTTGCCCGTTTCCGATACGGAAACGGCGCAGGCGGCTACGCTCAGCGGTGTGGTATTCAGCGAGGAATTTGCCTCAAAGAAGCTGTCTAATCAATGGATAAAAAACGATTTTTCTATTGGCGAGGAATCGTATTATTCCATGCGCTTTGATAATCAAACCGCATATGGGGCTGCAATGCTTTATACGGATTATGTGGTGGATGGGGACTGCGTGATTTCCTTTGACTTTTACCAAAGCGAAGTTTTAGCGGCACAAGC
>JAZRBK010000071.1:0-2564 GCA_045635025.1 Candidatus Scatosoma sp. | reverse complement strand
GATTGCGGAGAAATCGAGGTTATCGGTTCACGCGAAGAACTCGTGGAAAAATGCGGAGCGGCAAAAGATATCGAACTGCACCGCCCGTATCTTGATGATTTAACCTGTAAATGCGGCAAGTGCGGCGGTAAAATGCACCGTACCCCCGAGGTTATCGACTGTTGGTTCGATTCGGGCTCGATGCCGTTCGCACAGTACCATTACCCGTTTGAAAATAAGGACTTGTTCGAACAGACCTTCCCCGCCGACTTCATCTCCGAAGCCGTTGACCAAACGCGCGGTTGGTTCTATACGTTGCTCGTAATTTCCACGTTGCTTTTCGATAAAGCGCCGTTTAGAAACTGTATCGTGCTCGGGCACGTGAACGACAAAAACGGGATAAAAATGAGCAAACACAAAGGCAACGTCGTAGACCCTTGGACGGTACTTGATAAACAGGGCGCAGATGCCGTGCGTTGGTACTTTTATACCTCGTCCGCGCCTTGGCTTCCTTCCCGTTTCTACCCCGAAGCGGTTAGCGAGGCGCAGAGAAAGTATATGGGTACGCTTTGGAATACCTACGCGTTCTTCTGCCTGTATGCCGACATCGACGGTTACAATCCCGCCGATTACGATATTACGAAATGTAAACTGTCCCTAATGGATAAATGGGTGATAGGCAGACTCAACGAGCTTATTAAAACGGTAGATAAAAATCTTGCCGTATATAATATTACGGATAGCGCGCGCGCGTTACAGGACTTTGTGGACGTGCTTTCGAATTGGTACGTTCGCCGCGGCAGAGAACGTTATTGGGGTAGCGAGATGACGGAGGACAAGGCGGCGGCGTATACCGTGCTTTGGAACGTGCTCGTAACCCTTGCGAAACTCACCGCGCCGTATACCCCGTTTATTGCGGAGGAAATGTATCTTAACCTCGTGCCGTCGTTCTTCAAAGACGCGCCTAAGTCCGTGCACCTTTGCGATTTCCCGAAATACCTGCCCGTATTCGGTACGGAATACTCGGATGAAGCGCTCGATAGCGGTATGGACTACGTGCTTTCGATTGTCAACCTCGGCAGAGCGGCAAGAAATGCGGGGAATGTGAAAAACCGTCAACCGCTTTCGGAAATGTACGTAATAGCGAACGGATATAGGCAATTAAACGAGGAATTACAGGCAATCGTTCTCGACGAGCTTAACGTGAAAGAATACAAGACGGCGGAGAATGCGAGCGAGTTCATTTCCTATAAACTCAAACCGCAACTTAAAACGCTCGGACCTAAGTACGGGAAGAAGCTCGGCGCGATTTCGGCGTTCCTTGCGAGCTGCGATACCAAGAAGGTGGTAGACGGGGTTCGTGAAAAGGGCGAATACGTTATGGACACCGATAGCGAGGTCGTGCTCACGGAAGAGGATTTACAAATCTTTACGGAAAGCAAGGCGGGGTTCGTATCCGCGAGCGATAGAGGGCTCACGGTTGCCTTGAATACGACGCTTACCGACGCGCTCGTCGAAGAGGGGATTGAAAGAGAGCTCGTTTCTAAAATCCAAACGATGCGTAAGGAAGCCGATTTCGTTATTACCGACCGTATATATATATATTATATAGCGGAAGGGAAAGCGGCGAAAGTGCTTGCGAGCGGTTCGCTTAAACAAGACGTTCTTGCACTCGGGCTTTTCGAGGCTAACGCCAAACCCGCTGAACAAACGGGTTTCACGAAAGAACTGGACGTAAACGGCGAAAAAGTGGTTTTAACGCTCGTCAAGGCATAAGGCAAGGTACAATTTTAATATTTTTGTAAAAAAATGTAAAAAACCTTGTAAAAACAGTTGACAAGCAATTAAGAAAGTGATAATATGTACAAGCTGTCCACGCGGAGTAGGCGTGAAAACGCCGAAAACGTCAAGAAAAAGAAAGAAATTAAAAAAAAATTAATTTTTTTCAAAAAAGTTTGAAAAAACACTTGACAAGGGTAAATAGTTTGTGGTATTATATACAAGCTGTCGCCGCGAGGGGACAAGCAAGGCAGGCAGAAGCCTGTCAAAACGCAGATTAAAAACAGAATAAGAAAGAAATGAGATTTTATTTGACAAACAAGCAAATGAAAGGTAATTTCCGTTAATTTTTCAAAGAAGTACGAAAAAGTACGACCTTGAAAGCAAGTCAGCAAGAGATAACAAAGTTAGACCCGTTATTATTTTTGAAAGAGAATAATCACTTTAAGCAATTAAACTTAAGAGTTTGATTCTGGCTCAGGATGAACGCTGGCGGCATGGCTAACACATGCAAGTCGAACGAACTTAATTCCTTCGGGGATTAAGTGAGTGGCGGACGGGTGAGTAACGCGTGAACAATCTGCCCATATCAGGGGAATAACAGTTAGAAATGACTGCTAATACCGCATAAGACCACGGAAGGGCATCCTTCTGAGGTAAAAGATTTTATCGGATATGGATGAGTTCGCGTCCCATTAGGTAGTTGGTGAGGTAACGGCCCACCAAGCCGACGATGGGTAGCCGACCTGAGAGGGTGATCGGCCACATTGGAACTGAGAAACGGTCCAGACTCCTACGGGAGGCAG
>JAZRBK010000070.1:0-1472 GCA_045635025.1 Candidatus Scatosoma sp. | reverse complement strand
AAGACGGCGAAATTATGCACCACTGGGGCGCGGCTCGCGACGTTGTATCTAATCCCGATAGAGATAAAAGCTTAGCGTTCATTCAAGAATGTAATTCTTGGCGTAGAGAGGCGAAAGAATATCTTTGCTATGGCGATATGCAAAAACCGATTTTCTACGAATGTGAAAAAAATCGTACTTATACGGTAGAAAGACGTCAAAAATTCAAAAAGGAAGTACCCATGGTCGCGGCGAATGCTTTTTCTTATGGCGATAAGAAGGCGACGTTCTTTGCGAACTATACGGACGAAGAGGTGGAAATTTGCGTCCCTTGCGTTGTTGGGGAACGTTTCTTTGCAAGCAGCAGTGATTTTGCTGACGGTAAGGCGACTGAACGTAGCGGCGAAAAAATTCTCGTGCCCGCGTTGTCTGTCATAATGATTGAAAGAAAAATTATGGATGAGTAAGGAGCAAAAATGGATAAATTTGATATTATAATTTTAGGTGGGCAATCGAATGCCGAGGGCGGTGGTATCGGACCTGTTCAAGAAGAGTACGTACCTGACGAAAAGATATGTCATCTTGAAGCGGAAAAAACGGTAGAAGTTACGCCTGATGGTATGCGTGTGACGTATATGGATAAGCCGTTTGTATTGAAGGTCGCAGATGAGCGTATTGGTAAAGAAGGGAACGAAAAAGGGTTGACGATAGGCGATTTCTCTTTAACGTTTGCTAAACGTTATGTAGAAGCAGGACTGTTAAAGGAAGGCAGAAAAATATTGATTATTCGCGCGGCGGTAGGCGGCACGGGATTCCAAAAGGGGAACTGGGGCTTGAAAGCGCAGGTGTATTTGAAGTTGCTTGAAATGACTGATTACGCCTTGTCTTTGAATCCCGAAAACAAGGTAGTTGCCTTTTTGTGGCACCAAGGCGAGCACGACGCGTTTGAAAAGAATCCGCCTGAGAACTATAAGAAGCAGCTTTTTGACGTAGCTTCGGAGATTCGTTCGAAGTACGGCAATATGCCCTTTGTTGCAGGCGATTTCGTAAACGAATGGAAGTCTAAAAATATTGAGATTTGCGAACCGATTATCAACTCGATAAAAGGTGTGGTAGCAGATTTAGGCAATTCTGCATTCGTAGAAACTTCAGATTTGTTGTCGAATAATCAAACGATGAACAACGGGGATGATATTCATTTCTCTCGAGAATCGTTACATATTTTAGGCGAAAGATATTTTGAAACGTTCCAAAAAATAAAGCAAAAGTAATATGTCGTAGTAACTCTACGGAAAATGGTTTCTCTTTATTTTTGAAGGCGGAAGAAATGTGTTGTAATTTACGAGGTTGATTCATCAAGGACATGGTATAGGGATTTTAATAAAAAAGCATCTGCGAAGCGAGAACTTTGTGAAGTGAACCCAAAAGTTTAGACAAAAAAATATTAAATTTGCGGATGAGTTCTGTACTGTACAGGACTCATTCCTTTTAGT